>NZ_JASKYR010001045.1:0-1846 GCF_041028215.1 Streptomyces flavofungini | reverse complement strand
CTACCCACCGCACCCCGTACCGCCGCAGCACCGCGAGCCGGTCGGAGCGCGAGGACGTGGGTGAGAAGTACGTCCGTACCGCCGCCAGGCGCGACCTCTCGTCCGGGAGGAAGAAGTCCGGGTAGCCGGGGGCCACCGTGTACGGGCCGTAGGCCGGGATCTGGCGGGAGGGGAAGGTCTTGGCCAGGACCACGTCGCCGTAGCGGACCCGAGGGAGCAGCCAGTCGTAGCCCGGCCACGGGGGTTCGTACCGGGCGGCCAGCGAGGAGGGCAGGGCCCCTCGCGGGACCACGTACCCCAGCGTGCCCGACTGCGTCCACGCCCCCAGGATCAGCGCCGCGCCCAGCAGCGCCGCGCCACAGCGGCGTGCCGCCGCTCCGGCGAGTCCCAAGACCTCCAGCGCCGCCGCCACCTGCGCCGGGATCAGTGCCGCGGGCAGCACCCTGCCCCAGGAGTAGTGGCCCGTCACGCCGCCCGCCGCGAAGACGACCGCGCCCAGGGCGAAGAACAGGGCCAGCGGGTCGCGGCGGTCCCTGCGCAGCCGCAGGCCCAGCGCCGCCACACCCAGCAGCGCCACCCCGAAGTGCGGCACCACGTGGCGGTAGAGCGAGCGGTGTATCTGCTCCAGGCCGCCGCCCGAGCGCAGGAGGTCGAAGAAGGAGTAGTACGGCCAGACGGCGAGCACCGCAAGGCCGAGCGCCAGTCCGCCGCCCAGCCGGATCAGCGCCGCCCGCGGCGGCCACGGCCGCGCCCCGGCCAGCATCGCCAGCGCCCCGAGCGTCGCCACCACGCCCGTGAACTGGTGGGTGAGGAGGATCAGCGCCCACAGTGCCCCCAGGGCGAGGGACCCGGGCCAGCCACGGTCCCCCGGGTTCTCGCGCAGCAGTGCCCAGAGGTGGAAGGAGAGGCCCAGCGCGAACGTGCTGGGGTAGGCGATCGTCAGGGCCAGCGAGTGCAGGCCCAGGAAGCCGCTCCAGTCGAACAGCGCCGGGCCCCAGAGCAGCAGCAGGCAGTACAGGGCGAGCGGGGGCGCCCAGCGGTGGGCGCTCAGCGTGCGCACGAAGTGCCGTACGCCCGTCACCAGCAGGGCCAGACCGGCGAGCGCCGCCACCCGCAGGACGACGAAGACCCCGAGCCCGGTCACCTTGGCCAGGCAGCCGAGGAGCAGCGTCCACGGGGAGTAGTACGGGCTCGGCGTGTCCGCCGCCACCAGCGGGTTCCCTGGGTGCCGCAGGTCGTGCCGCAGGCGTTCGACCGTCGCCGCGTGGATGCCCAGATCGCCCGCCCACGGGAGACGGACGATCACGAGTACGAGGAGCAGGAGGAGGGGCAGCAGACAGGCCGTCGGGGCCGTCGGAACCACGCCCCGGATGCCCCGTGTGACCCGTGCGGCCCGTGCGGCCCGTATCAGTGGCCCCGCGGAGGACTCAGGGGCGGCGCGCATCGTGCTCGTGCTGGAAGACCCACGTCCGGTAGACCAGGAAACGGAACGCCGAGGCGAGGACGATCGACAGCGCCTTGGCGATGTTGGAGCCGAGCGGCCCGCTCAGGCCCGCCCCGTGGTACGCCGCGTAGAACAGCACGCTCTCCATCGCCACGCCGATCCCGCTGAAGACGAAGAAGAGCGCGATCTGGCCTCTGGTGCGCGAGGCGCGGTCCCGGTACGCGAAGAAGCGGAAGCCCAGGTAGTTCGTGCCCATGGCGACACAGCTCGCCAGGACTGTCGCCGTCATCGCGCCCGAACCCGCGCCGTGCAGGAGGAGGTTGAAGACGACGAGGTTCACGGCCACGCCACTGCCGCCCACCAGGCCGAACTTCACCAGTTCCAGGACCAGCAGGCGCAGCC
>NZ_JASKYR010001044.1:0-2039 GCF_041028215.1 Streptomyces flavofungini | reverse complement strand
GTACGGGCCGGTGAGCGCGGCGGTCCTGGCCATCATGCCGCCGTCGGTGGAGATCTTCAGGGCGCCCACGGAGAGGTGGTCGTCGCCGAAGCCGGTGCGCAGGCCGAGATCGAGGGCGCGCGGGATGCCGTCGTCCTTGTGCGCGGCGACCTCGCGCAAGCGGTCCGCGGAGACCATGAGCTGTGTCCGCAGCGGGAGCTGGCCCTGCTCGCGGGCGAGTTGGTAGGCGCCGAGTTCGACCGGGCTGTGGCCGAAGAGGGCGCCGCCGATGCCCGCCTCGGCGCAGGCGGTGATGCCCTCGGAGAGACAGGTGCGGGCGGCACGGCCTATCGCCTCGGCCAATTGCTGCTGGGAGTAAGGAAGCCGGAGTGCGCGGGCGGCGCCCATGGCGCCCTCGGCGAGAAAGCCGTTCTCGTGCGGGAGGTCGGCGGGGAGGAGATTCAGGACGGCGGAGTTGACGACGCAGCCGTGACCGGAGTCGTGCGTGATGTACACCTTGTGCCCGCGGCTGACCCGGTCCAGTTCGGCGGCGGTCAGGTGGCGGCCGAGGGCCCGTTGGTCGTAGCCGACGAGGTTGAGCCAGGCGCCCGGCGATGCCTGAGCGGCGGCGGCTCGCTCCACGACGGCGAGCACATCGTCCACGCGCGTGAGGCCCGCGATGCTCGGGGTGTTCTCCTTGAGCCCGGTCCAGGCCAGATGGACATGGGCGTCGATGAACCCGGGCAGCACGGTCGCGCCCTGGAGGTCGATCACCTCGCGCGCGGGCAGCGAGGTGACTGCCTCGTCGAGCCCGGCGATGCGGCCCCGCCAGATGCCCAGGTCATGCGCTACGGGATGGTCCGAGTCCATGGTGAGGAAACGGGCGTTCGTCAGTCTGGTGCAGAGCATCAACGAGGTGCCTCCGAGGTCTCGTCCGGCGCGCGAGCCGGTGTGTCACTACTGACGCCCGGCAGGTCGGCCGACGCCCCGCAGGTCGGCCGCCACCCGGGCAGTCGGCCGACGCCCAGCCGGTCGACTGGCTGCCGCCGGGTCGCCCGCGCCGGGCCGAGCCCCCACCACGCACCGGCACGTGGCAGACCACCACGCCGCCGAGCCCCCGGCGGGGCAACGCCGGGCGCGGCAAAGCGAGGCGACGGCACGACAGAGCGCGGGGCGGTACGGCCCTGGACAGCAACACGGCGTCGCGGCGGTACGGCTCAGACGGCAGCTCGGCGGCACGGCTCAGACGGCGGCTCCGCGTCGCGGCCGGACGGGCGGCCCTACAAAAGGAACCGCGCCCGTCCGGGAAGCCCCGACCAACCAACCAACGGCGAAACGACCTACGCGCCCAGCGATGTCACGAGAGAGACCCTCGCGTCCATCGATGTCACGAGGGACCTACGAGCCCATGGACGTCACGAGGGAGCGGGGACGCAGGTCCGTCCAGTTGGTCTCGACGTACTCCAGGCACGCCTCCCGGGTGTTCTCCTCGAAGGCGACCGTCCAGCCTCCGGGCACCTCGGCGAACGACGGCCAGATCGAATGCTGCCCCTCGTCGTTCACCAGGACCAGGAAACGGCCTTCGGGGTCATCGAAGGGATTAGTGCTCATGTGACGGTTCCTCCTCGGGTCCGACGGGCCTCGCGGCCGCGCCGGGCTTATTGTGCTCGGCTTCCCCTGAAGAGCGACCATGGCCGAACTCGCTCGCAGAGGCAAGCCGTTGATTGCCGACATGCTCGAGACTTCGCCCGCGTGTGCGTGTATCCAGCATGTGCGTGTATTAGGTTAGGCTCGCCTAATTACGGCGAGCTTAGCCTCTCCCCTTCCCTCTCACAAGGAGACGTCATGCGCCCCGCCACGGAGCCCGCCTTCGCCGATTTCGGGTTGCCCGGCGCCCCCGGTACCGAAGAGTTCTGGGCGGCCGCGGGTACCTCGCGTACACCCGTCACGATCCGCGACGGTGAGAGCGGCGGCGGCTGGCGGTCCCTGTTCCTGTGGCGCCAGGGGCCCACACGATCCGCACCTGCCACACAGGCCCCGCAACCGGCTGCCGCTGCCGC
>NZ_JASKYR010001043.1:0-2253 GCF_041028215.1 Streptomyces flavofungini | reverse complement strand
GGTCCCGGCGTTCGACGTCGCGGCCGTCTGCTCGGGCTTCCTGTACGGGCTCGCCTCCGCCTCGGGGCTCATCGMCTCGGGGGTCGCGGAGCGGGTGCTGCTGGTCGCCGCCGACGYGKTCACCACCATCATCAACCCGGCGGACCGCACCACCGCCGTGATCTTCGCGGACGGCGCGGGCGCCGTGGTCCTGCGGGCCGGTGAGCCGGACGAGCCGGGCGCGGTCGGCCCTCTGGTCCTCGGCAGCGACGGCGAGCTGAGCCATCTCATCGAGGTGCCGGCCGGCGGCTCCCGGCAGCGCTCGACGGGCACCCCGCCCGAGCCCGGCGACGAGTACTTCCGGATGGTCGGCCGCGACACCTACCGGCACGCGGTGGAGCGGATGACCGCCACGTCCCAGGAGGCGGCCGAACTCTCCGGCTGGACCCTCGCGGACGTGGACCGGTTCGCCGCGCACCAGGCCAACGCCCGCATCCTCGACTCGGTCGCCGAACGGCTCGGCATCCCCGCCGAACGGCAGCTCAGCAACATCGAACAGGTCGGCAACACCGGGGGCGCCTCGCTCCCGCTGCTGCTGTCCCAGGCCGCCGCCGACGGCCGGCTCGCCGCAGGTCACCGGGTACTGCTCACCGCGTTCGGCGGCGGGCTCTCCTGGGGGTCGACGACGCTCGTCTGGCCCGAAGTGCAGTCCGTCTGACGCCTGCCGGCGCCGGGCGGTACCTCCTCAAGACCCGTACGCCGAACGGCGCGTACGCCTTCCGAAAGGGATCGTCATGCTGGAGCAGCTCAAGGAAATCCTGTCCAACAAGCTCAAGGTGTCCCCCGAGGCCATCACCCCCGAGGCCACCAAGGACGACATCGAGCTGGACTCGCTCGCCGTGGTGGAGCTGTCGCTGCTGCTCAAGTCCGAACTGGACATCGACGTCAGCGACGACGACCTCCTGGAGGCCGACACCGTGGCCGACATGGTGGAGCTCATGGAGACGAGGAGCGCGAAGGTCTGATGGCCGGCATCGACATCGCCGTCACCGGGCTCGGCCTCGTCACCCCCGGCGGTATCGGGGTGGGGCCGAGCTGGGCGGCGGTCTGCGAGGGCAGGTCGGGCGCGGCGTTCGATCCCGTACTGGCGGACAACCCGGTACGGATCTCCTGCCGTGTACCCGGCTTCGACCCCGAAGCGCTGCTGTCGGCCCGCCGGGCCCTCCGCCTCGACCGTTTCGTCCAGTTCGCCCTCGTCGCCGCCAGAGAAGCCATCGCCGACGCCGGGCTCGACCCGCAGACCTGGGACGGTGCCCGGGTCGGCGTGGTGCTCGGCTGCGCCGACGGCGGACCCGGCACGGTCGAGGAACAGCACCACGCCCTGCGGGAGAAGGGCGCCGACCGGGTCTCACCGCTGCTGCTCCCGATGCAGCTCCCGAACATGCTGGCCGGTCAGACGGCCATCGAGTTCGGGGCGACGGGACCCAACCTGGTGGTGGCCACCGCCTGCGCGTCCGGGGCGACGGCCATCGGCACGGCCAGGGACCTGCTGGCCCTCGGCCGCTGCGACGTCGTCCTCGCGGGCGGCAGCGAGGCCATGATCACCCCACTGGTGATGGCCGGATTCGCGCAGATGGGCGCCCTGTCCAAGCGCGAGGACGACCCCACGCACGCGTCACGCCCGTTCGACGCCGAGCGGGACGGCTTCGTCGCGGGTGAGGGCGCGGGCATCCTCGTCATGGAACGCGTCGAGGACGCCAGGGCCCGCGGGGCGCACGTGCACGGCCGGATCATCGGCTACGGCGCCACCGCCGACGCCCATCACATGACGTCGCCGCATCCGGACGGCTCCGGGGTCGAGGCGGCCGTTCGCGCGGCCCTCGCCGACGCCGGGGCCGATCCGGACGACGTCCAGCACGTGAACGCGCACGGCACCTCGACACCGCTCAACGACATCGCCGAGGCGAGGATGGTGAAACGGACCCTCCAGGGGGACCCGCTCGTCACCTCGACCAAGGGCGTGACCGGCCATCTCCTCGGCGCGGCCGGCGCGGTGGAGGCGGCGTTCACGCTGCTGAGCATCGAGCACGAACTGGTGCCGCCCATCGCCAACCTGGTGATGCCCGACCCGGAGGTCGACATCAAGCTCGCCTACACGGCGACCTCCATGCCCATCGATCTGGCGCTCAGCAATTCCTGCGGGTTCGGCGGGCAGAACACCGTCCTGGCCCTCGCTCCCGCGTGAGTGCCGGAGCGGACCCGCTCCTCCCACCC
>NZ_JASKYR010001042.1:0-2879 GCF_041028215.1 Streptomyces flavofungini | reverse complement strand
CGAGCATGCGCCGCCCTCTACCGCACCCTCATGGCCGGGCGCCGCATGCTCGTCCTGCTCGACAACGCGCGGGACAGCGACCAGGTGCTGCCGCTGCTKCCCGCGACCCCGGGCTGTCTGACGCTCGTCACCAGCAGGAACAGGCTGAGCACCCTCAAGGTGCGGTGGGGCGCGGGCGCGGTGGACCTGGCCGTGCTGCCCGACGCGGAGTCCGCCCGGCTCTTCGCCCGGCGCGTCGGCAGCGCCCGTACCGAGACCGAGCCCGCGCTCCGCGACATCGTGCGCTCGTGCGCCGGGCTGCCGCTCGCCCTCGACATCGCGGCCGCGCACGCGGTCGGCCTCGCGGCGCCCGCGCTGCGCCGGCTCGCCCAGGAGCTGCGCGACCCGCACACCCGCCTCGACGCCCTGGACGCCGGTGAGGTCTCCACCAACCTGCGCATCCTGTTCGCCTCGTCCCACCAGGCGCTGGAGCCGGAGGCCGCGCGCGCGTTCCGCCTGCTGGGGCTCGCGCCGCACCTGGACATCGACCTCCAGGCGCTCGCCCATCTCCTGGACCGCACACCGGTCCAGGCGCGGCGCGTCCTGCGCGTCCTCGAAGAAGCCTGCCTGGTGCACCAGCACCGCCCCGGCCGCCTCTACCTGCACGACCTGGTCAGGCTGTACGCCGAGGAGCAGGCGGCGGCGCTCGGCGCCGACGCGCGCGAGCGGCCGGTGCGCCGCCTGGCCGACTTCTACGTGAGCAACGCCCACGCGGCACATCAGGCCCTGGACCCCCACCGCACCGCCGACGACCCCCTCCCCGCGCACCGGCCGGAGGCCGCGCCGCTGGTCTTCGACGACGCCGAGAGCGCCCTCGCCTGGTTCGAGGCGGAGTACGCGTGCCTGCGCGAGATCACCGCGACCGCGCGGCGCCGCCGGTGGCACGCCGAGGTGTGCCGTCTGACGTGGTCGCTGCACACCTTCCGGTGGCGGCGCGGGCTCTTCACCGAGAGCATCGAGGCCTGGTTCGCGGCACTGGACGCGGCGGCGGCGCTCAACGATCCGCGCCTCGCGGCCCACACCCGGCTGCGTCTCGCGGTGGCACTGGCCCAGGCGGGCCGGTACGAGGACGCGCTGCTGCACCTGGAGCGCGCCCTGGACCACTTCGACGCCCACGACGACACGGCGGGCCGCACGCGCTCCCATCACGCGCTCGCCGAGGTGCACGTCCGGATGGACGCCCACGAGAGCGCGCTCCCCCACTTCGCGGAGGCGCTCGACGGCTACCGCCGCCTCGGCGACCAGGTCGGCGAGGCCAACACCCTGAACGGCACGGGGTGGGCGCTGGCCCGCCTCGGCCGGTACGCGAGCGGCGAGGAACACTGCCTCAAGGCGCTGCCGCTGCTCCAGCACCACCGTGACGGTGAGGGCCAGGCCGCCACCTGGGACACCCTGGCCCACATCATGGGACGCACGGGCCGGACCGAACGCGCCCTGCACGCCTACGAACAGGCGCTCCGCCACTTCCAGGCCATCGGCAACGCCAACCGCGAGGCCGACACCTGGGCGCGGCTCGGCGACATCCGCGACCTGCACGGCGACCACCGCGGCGCCCGCACGGCGTGGGCCCACGCACGCGACCTCTACCGCGACCAGCGCCGCACGGCGGAGGAGCAGCGGATGACGGCACAGCTGTCGGAGTGAGGGATGCCGGAGCAGGAGACCGGTCGTCCGCGCCGACCAGCAGCGGGCCGAGTGCACTTCCGCCTCACGGCAGGAGCTCCACATACCCGTCGGCGCCGTGCACCCGGATGCGCTGGCCGTCCTTGATGTGGCGGGTGGCCTGGTCGACGCCCACCACGGCCGGCAGGCCGTACTCGCGGGCGATCACCGCGCCGTGGGTCATCTGGCCGCCGATCTCGGTCACCAGGCCCGCGACCGCCACGAAGAGCGGGGACCAGCTCGGGTCGGTGAAGGCAGTGACCAGGATGTCGCCCGCCTCCAGATCGGCGTCGGCCATGTCGTGGATGACACGGGCCCGCCCCTCCACGGTCCCGGCGGAGACCGGCAGGCCGACCAGGGCGCCGTCCGGCACGTCCGTGCGCCGGTAGGAGCCGGTGAGGGCCTCGCCGTCGGAGGTGAGCACCCGGGGCGTGGTCAGGGTCCGGCAGGAGCGGAAGGCCTCCTTGCGTTCCCGGACGAGCGGCTCGACGGCGGTCCGCCGTGCGCGCACGACGTCGTGGAGCTCCTGGAAGGTGAGGTAGAAGATGTCCTCCGGCTCCGCGATCACACCGGATGCGACGAGGCGCCGCGCCTCCGCCATCAGGGCCTGCTTGTAGACGAAGTAGCGGCAGATGATGTTGTACTTGGGGTACTCCCGGTATCCGGCGAAGATCCGGACCCGGTCGATCATCCGCTTGGTCTCCTCGGCCTTGCGCTCCCCGTCCGGCAGGAGCCGCAGGCGTGCCAGCACGTCCTGTTCCTTCTTCGCCGCCTCCTGCCGCCCGTGCTCGAAGCGCCGCCGCGCCGCACCCGGCTCGAAGTTGCGTACGTTGTCGAGGATCACCGGCACGAGCGCGGAGGGGCGTTCGCGCCACCGCGGCCGCGTGATGTCGATCTCGCCGACGCAGCGCATGCCGTACCGGTCGAGGTAGGCCTCGATGGCGGCGCGCGCCTCGCCGCCGCCCGGGAGCTTCGCCAGTCCGTCGAGGTAGTCGTCGTCCTCGACGCCCCGGAGGAACGCGACCACCTCCGGGTGCGGGCGGACCGCGTCGGCAACGTCGAGCAGGTCGAGGCCCATCTCCGAGGTGATGTTGTCGGGAGCGGACAGGGTGAGCGTGTCGGCCGCGCTCCTCTCGCCCAGCCACTCCTGGAGGTTGTCGTTGAGCCACCAGGTGGCC
>NZ_JASKYR010001041.1:0-2417 GCF_041028215.1 Streptomyces flavofungini | reverse complement strand
CATCAGCGCCCCTTGCCACCATCAGGACGGAAAGCGGGCGCCCGCCCTCCGCGCGGGCCGTGGGGACACGGCCCCGTACGGCGGGAAGACCCCCACCCACCGTCTCGACCTGGAGTTTTCATGACCACGAGCCAGACCGCCGCTCGCCTCGCGGGCGCCCGCCCTCCGCGCGGGCCGTGTCCCCACGGCCCCGTACGGCGGGAAGACCCCCACCCACCGTCTCGACCTGGAGTTTTCATGACCACGAGCCAGACCGCCGCTCGCCTCGGCACCGCGGCCACGAACTCGTCCGCCGCGCGCCCGCTGCGTCTCTTCCTCGGCCTCGACGCCGTCGTCACCGCCGCCAACGGCCTGATCTACCTGGCCGCCGCGGGCCCCGTCGGCGACCTTCTCGACATGGACACCACGCTGCTGCGCGGCATCGGTGTCTTCCTCACCGTGTACGGCCTGCTCGTCGGTCTCCTGGCCCGCCAGGACGTCCCGTCCGCCGCGGCCACCAAGGTCGTCATCGAGGCGAACCTGCTGTGGGCCGTCGCCAGCATCGCCACGGCGATCTTCGGGTGGTTCGACCCGAACACGATCGGCACCGTGTGGATCCCGATGCAGGCGCTGGTCGTGGGCGCGTTCGCCGTGCTCCAGATCAGCGGGCTGCGCAAGCTCGGCAACTGACCGACCGACCATACGCCGCGTGCCCGGTGACGGCAGGTGACGGCAACCGGTAAGGGGAGAGATGAAACTCCACGTCGCGGAGCTGGCGGACATACGGGAGCGGGTCCTCGCGGGACCCGGCGAACCGGCCACCGCCGCTCAGAAGGCCAAGGGCAAGCTCACCGTCCGCGAGCGCATCGCGCTGCTCCTGGACGAGGGCTCGTTCCGCGAGGTCGAGCCCCTGCGCCGGCACCGGGCGACCGGTTTCGGCCTGGAGGCCAAGCGGCCTTACACCGACGGTGTCGTCACCGGCTGGGGCACGGTCGAGGGCCGTACGGTCTTCGTCTACGCGCACGACTTCCGGATCTTCGGCGGCGCGCTCGGTGAGGCGCACGCCACGAAGATCCACAAGATCATGGACATGGCCATCGCCGCGGGCGCCCCGCTGGTCTCACTGAACGACGGCGCGGGCGCGCGCATCCAGGAAGGCGTCACGGCCCTTGCGGGCTACGGCGGCATCTTCCAGCGCAACACCAAGGCGTCGGGCGTGATCCCGCAGATCAGCGTGATGCTGGGCCCGTGCGCGGGCGGCGCGGCGTACAGCCCGGCGCTCACGGACTTCGTGTTCATGGTCCGGGAGACCTCGCAGATGTTCATCACCGGGCCGGACGTGGTCCGCGCGGTGACGGGCGAGGAGATCACTCAGAACGGCCTGGGCGGCGCGGACGTGCACGCCGAGACGTCGGGCGTCGCGCACTTCGCGTACGACGACGAGGAGACGTGCCTGGAAGAAGTCCGCTACCTCCTCTCGATGCTGCCGTCGAACAACCGTGAGAACCCTCCGGCACACGACTGCGAGGACCCGGCGGACCGGTCGGGCGAGGCGCTGCTCGACCTGGTGCCCGTGGACGGGAACCGCCCGTACGACATGCACCAGGTGATCGAGGAGCTGGTGGACGACGGCGACTACCTGGAGGTCCACGAGCGCTGGGCGCGGAACATCATCTGCGCGCTCGCCCGCCTGGACGGCAAGGTCGTCGGCATCGTCGCCAACCAGCCGCAGGCGCTGGCGGGCGTCCTGGACATCGAAGCCTCCGAGAAGGCGGCCCGCTTCGTCCAGATGTGCGACGCCTTCAACATCCCGATCGTCACCCTCCTGGACGTCCCCGGCTTCCTGCCCGGCGTCGACCAGGAACACGGCGGCATCATCCGCCACGGCGCCAAACTCCTCTACGCCTACTGCAACGCCACGGTCCCCCGCATCTCCCTCATCCTGCGCAAGGCGTACGGCGGCGCGTACATCGTCATGGACAGCCAGTCCATCGGCGCCGACCTCACCTACGCCTGGCCCACCAACGAGATCGCCGTCATGGGCGCCGAGGGCGCGGCCAACGTCATCTTCCGCCGCCAGATCGCGGCCGCCGACGACCCCGAGGCCATGCGCACCCGCATGGTCAAGGAGTACAAGGCCGAGCTGATGCACCCCTACTACGCCGCCGAGCGCGGCCTRGTGGACGACGTCATCGACCCCGCGGAGACCCGCGAGGTCCTGATCGCCAGCCTGGCCATGCTCGCGAACAAGCACGCCGACCTGCCCTCGCGCAAGCACGGCAACCCCCCGCAGTAAGGAAGCACCGCCGTACGACAGAAACCCACACCCCTTCCGCACCGGAGGTCACATGCCACCCACAGCAGAGGTAGACATCCGCATAGAAAAGGGCACCCCCACGGAGGCAGAACTGGCAGCCCTGACGGTCCTCCTCCTCTCC
>NZ_JASKYR010001040.1:0-2450 GCF_041028215.1 Streptomyces flavofungini | reverse complement strand
CCCATGTCGTCGTCCTGCACCGGTGGAGCGACCGCTACGCCGATTACGCCGCCTACCTCGACCACACCGCCCACCGGGTCAGCTATGTCACCACCGAGCGAGCACTGACCCACCTGCCCCTGGAGACGGCCGCCGGGGTGGAACTGGTGGACAGCACCGAGAACACCAAGGCGGTGCGGGAGGCCGTGGACCGGCTGGCCGAGCGCTGCGGGCCGCCGGCCCGGATCGTCGCCCTCCAGGAGACCGACCTCGACCTCGCGGCCGTGCTGCGCGACGAGCTCTCCCTGCCCGGCCCCGGCGCCGAGGAACTGCGCCCGGTGCGCGACAAGTTGCTGATGGCCCAGCGCCTCGACGCCCAAGGGGTCCCCACGCCCGCGACCGCCGCCGCGCCCGATCACCCGGCGGTGACCCGGTTCGCCGCCGCACACGGCTGGCCGGTCCTGGTCAAGCCGCGCCGCGGCACCGCGAGCGCCGACGTCACGCGCCTGGACTCGCCGGAGGAGCTGGCCGCGTACCGCTTCCCAACCGACACCGACATGATCGTCCAGCCGTGGGTGGCGGACCGCGTCCTGCACGTCGACGGCGTCTTCGACGGCCAGGACCTCCGTCTCTGGCGGGCGTCGCGCTATCTGAGCACCTGTCTGGAGTTCACCTCCGGCGAGGTACTCGGCTCGGTGGAGATCGACGACGACGCCGTGCTCGCCCGGATCGGCGTGGTGACCGCGCGGGCCGTACAGGCCCTGCTCGCCCGGCCCTCCGTCTTCCACCTGGAACTCTTCGAGAGCGCGACCGGCGCGCTGACCGTGCTCGAACTCGGGGCCAGGCCCGGCGGCGCCGAAGTGCCCTTCATCTGGCGGGACGTGCACGGCGTCGACCTCATGGCCGCCGCCTTCGCCCACCAGACGGGCGCCCCCGATCCCACCCCGGCCGCGCCGCCCCGTACGGGCCAAACCGGCGGGTGGCTCCTTGTGCCGCCTTCCGTGCCCGCGCCCTGCCGGGTGCGGTCGGTCACGCTGCCGGAGGACATGCCCGCGTACGCCAGCAGCCTCCCGCACCCGGGACGGCTGATGAACGGCGGCGGCTACGAGCACGCCGGGGCACGCTTCCGGTTCCAGGGGGGCAGCAGCGCCGAGGTCGAGGCGGCCCTGCTGCGCACCGCGCGGGCGACGGCGCTGGTGTGCACGCCGGTCGACGCCGAAGCGCCCGCCCGCCTCGCCGTCGTAGGCTGCGGGAATCCGCCGTACCGCACGTACGCGCTCGCCGCCCTGGCCGAGCGGGTCGAGACCGGGCTCGTGCAGCCCGCGCCGCCGCAGTGGCAGCGCCCCTACATCGGCGACCGGTTCCGGGCCGCCGACACCTCCGACGCCGACGCGGTCACCGCCGCCGTCGCCGGTCTGCTCGCCTCGGCCACCGGCCCGGGCGCGGTCCTCACCTGGGACGAGACACTCCTGGCCACCACCGCCGAGGTCGCCAGGCGGCTGAACCTGCCCCACCTGGGGCCCGAGGCCGTGCGCGGCTGCCGCGACAAGCTCACCACCCGCCAGGTCCTGGCCGCCGCCGGAGTGCCCTCCGCGGGCTTCCGCCACGTCCACGACCGCGACGAGGCGATCGAGGCGGCCCGGGACCTCGGCCTGCCCGTGGTGGTCAAGCCGCGCGGTCTCGCCGGGTCCATCGGTGTCACCCTCGCCACCGGCCCCGAAGAGGTCGGCCGCGCCTACCAGCAGGCCACCACCTCCTCCTTCCCCGGCATCGACCGCCTGGCGGGCGCCATCGTGGAGGAGTATCTGACCGGGCCCGAGATCAGCGTGGACTGCGCGGTGGACAACGGCCGGGTGCGGATCGTCAACGTCGCCCGCAAGCGCCTCGGCTTCGCCCCCCACTTCGAGGAGGTCGGGCACCTGGTGGCGCCCTGGCGCGACGAACCCTGGGCGTACGAGGTGGAGTTCGTGGTCACGGCCGCGCATGCCGCGCTCGGACTGCGCACCGGCATCACCCACAGCGAACTGCGCCTGACCCCCTCGGGGCCGCGCGTGGTCGAGGTCAACGGGCGGCTCGGCGGTGACTTCATCCCCCTGCTCGGCAGGCTCGCCACCGGCATCGACCAGGTGGCGGCCGCGGCCGACCTCGCCCTGGGCCGCACACCCGACCTGACCCCGCCGCACGAGCGGTGCGCCGAGGTCCGCTTCCTCTACCCCGCCCACGACGCCGTCGTACGGGAGCTGGACCTCACCGCCGCGGCGGCCGTCCCCGGCATCGTCGAGACGGTCGACCTCGCGCCGCCGGGCACCGAGTTGCGGCTGCCGCCGCGCGGCATCGTGCCGCGCCTGGCCGCCCTCGTCGCCGTGGGCGACACCCCCGGGCAGTGCGCCACGGCCCTGGACCGGGCCGAGGCCGCCCTGCGCCACCGCCTCGTCCCCCTCCCCCGCTGAGCACCTCGGCCGCACACCGAC
>NZ_JASKYR010000104.1:0-15489 GCF_041028215.1 Streptomyces flavofungini | reverse complement strand
CGCTACTCGTGCGCGATCGCCGCCAGCACGTTCATCCGCGACGCCCGCAGCGCGGGCAGCAGTGCCGCCGCGAGTCCCACCACCACCGCGCCGAGCACCACCGCCACGATGGTCGGCACGGGGAACGCCAGTTCCTTCATGCCCTGGAGCGCGAGCACCTGCTGCACCGCGACGCCCCAGAGGAGGCCGAGGGCGAGGCCGAGCACCGCGCCGAAGACCGCGATCACCACCGACTCCAGCCGGATCATCCGCCGCAGCTGGCGACGGCTGAGCCCGATGGCGCGCAGCAGCCCGATCTCCCGGGTGCGCTCCACGACCGAGAGGGCCAGCGTGTTGACCACGCCGAGGACGGCGATGACGATCGCGAGGCCGAGCAGGGCGTAGACGAGGTAGAGCATGACGGCGATCTGCTGCCGGACGAGCTCCTTGTAGTCGGCCTGGTCGCGTACCTGCACCTGGGGGTACGGATCGAGGGCCTTGTCCAGCCGTTCGCGCAGGGTGTCCGGGTCCGTCCCGGCGGCGGCGTTGACGAACACCGCGGAGTCCTGCCCGCCCGGCACGTACTTCTCGACCGTGCCGAGCCCCAGGAAGATCCCGCCCTCGACGCCGAACCCCTCGGGCGCCTCCTGGTCGGTCAGGGCGCCCACCGTCAGCGTGGCCCTCCGCTTCTCGGGGAACAGCACCGGCAGCCGGTCGCCGACGCGCACCCGGTGCTCCGCCGCGAACTCCTTGTCCATGCCGACGCGCCCCGGCGCGAGCGCGGCCCGCGAACCGCCCTCGGCATAGGTGACGTCGGCGACGTCGTCGAGCCCCGGGTCGTAGCCCGCGGCGGTCGACTCGGCCTTCCTGCCGTCGGGCAGGGAGAGTTCGACGGGCGTGAAGCGCTGGCGTACGACGAGACCGGCCCCCTCGACGTCCCTGACCTTCGCGGTGACCTCCGGTGAGAAGGGCAGGAAGCCGCTGTTCTGGACGACGAAGTCGGCGCCGAGCGTGGCGTCGATCTGTCGGTCGAAGGACTCGGTCATCGACGCGCTCGCCACCGACAGGCCGCAGACCAGCGCGAGGCCCACCATCAGCGCGGCGGCCGTGGCACCGGTCCTGCGCGGATTGCGCAGAGCGTTGCGCTGGCTCATCCGGCCCACCGGGCCGAAGAGGGCGGGGAACGCCCCGCCGAGCACCCGGATCACCGGCCGCACCAGGAGCGGCCCCGCGATGACGGTGGCCACGAGGGTCAGCACGATGCCGAGGCCGAGCAGGGACGCCGACGTGGCGGTCCGCTCCGCGGCGGCGCAGCCGATCAGTGCCGCGGCCCCGCCCGCCGCGACGACCGAGCCCGCGACGGCCCGCACCCGCAACGGCCGTCCCACGCCCGCGATCTCGGCGTCGGCGAGCGCCGCCATGGGCGAGACCTGGGCGGCCCGGCGCGCCGGGAGGTACGCGGCGACGAACGTGACGCCGGCCCCGACGACGTACGACGCCACCGGGGTCGGCCACCTCACGACCATCTCCGTGGACTTGAGGTTCATCCCGAAGACGCCCATGAGCTCGATCAGACCCAGGGCGAGACCTATGCCGACGGCGAGGCCCAGGGTGGAGCCGACCAGGCCGAGCAGCAGCGCCTCGATGAGCACGGAGCGGCGCACCTGGCCGCGGTCGGCGCCCAGCGCGCGCAGCAGGCCGAGTTCGCGGGTGCGCTGCGCGATCAGCATCGAGAAGGTGTTGACGATCAGGAAGACGCCGACGAGGACGGCGACCCCGGCGAAGCCGAGCATCACGTACTTGATGACGTCCAGGAAGCCGCCCAGGTCGGACGCGGCGGAGTCGGCCTGTTCGGCGGCGGTCTCCAGCTTGTAGCCGGTGCCGACGCCGTCGGCGATACGGCGCTTGAGCGCGCTGTCGCTCACGCCGTCCTCGGCGGTCACCGAGACGCTCGTCGCCACGTCGACGGAGCCGAGCAGTTCGCGCTGGGCACTCCTGGTCTCAAGGAACAGCAGGGCCGCGCCGGGGTTGGTGGTGGTGAAGGTGGCGATGCCGACGATCCGCACCTTGAACGAGCCGGGGCGGGCGAGGACGGTGAGGGTGTCGCCGATCCCGACGTCCTTCTTGTCGGCCGTGTCCGCGTCGAGGACCGCCTGTCGCGGGCCGCGCGGCGGACGGCCCGAGGTGAGCTCCACGGGGCTGCGGTCGGTGAGGTACCAGTTGGTGGCCACGGTCGGCGCGCCGGTCGTCGAGCCCACCGGGTCGTTGTCGCGGTCGACGACGGTGACGTTGTCGACGGAGACGTCGAGGTGCGCGTCGGCGACGCCCGGCACCTTCGCCACCCGGTCCCGCAGGCGCGCGGGCACCGTGGGGGTCCGGCCCGAGGGCACGGCCTCGTCGAGGTCGTCCTGCGGGGCGACCATGACGTCCGCCGACGTGGAGGCGAACAGGCGGTCGAAGGTGCGGCTCACCGTGTCCGAGAAGATCAGGCTCCCGGCGACGAACGCCACCGAGAGGATGACCGCGAGGGCGGAGAGCGCGAGCCGCCCCTTGTGCGCGAGGAAGCTCCTGAGCGTCGCCTTCAGCACGGCGGGCCCCGGTTCAGCTCTGCTCGGTGGCGCCGTCGGAGGGGGCGGGGACACCCGGCGGCACCGCGCCCAGGGCGTCGAACCGTTTCATGCGTTCGAGTACCGCGTCCGCCGTCGGGCGTGCCATGTCGTCCACGATCCGCCCGTCGCCGAGGAAGAGGACCAGGTCGGAGTGGGCGGCGGCGCTCGGGTCGTGGGTGACCATGACGACGGTCTGGCCCAGCCGGTCGACCGCCTCGCGCAGGAAGCCGAGCACTTCGAGCCCGGCCCGGGAGTCGAGGTTGCCGGTCGGCTCGTCGGCGAAGATCAGTTCGGGCCTGGCGGCCAGCGCCCGTGCGCACGCCACGCGCTGCTGCTGTCCGCCGGAGAGCTGCGCGGGCCGGTGCCGCAGCCGGTCCCGCAGCCCCAGGGTGTCGATGACGTGCTCCAGCCATTCGCGGTCGGGCCGCTTCCCCGCGATGTCCATCGGCAGCGTGATGTTCTCCAGGGCGTTGAGCGTCGCGATGAGGTTGAAGGACTGGAACATGAAGCCGACGCGGTCCCGCCGCAGCCGGGTCAGCTCCCGCTCCCTCAGCCCCGTGATCTCCGTGTCGCCGAGCCACACCTGCCCCGCGGACACGGTGTCGAGCCCGGCGAGGCAGTGCATGAGGGTGGACTTGCCCGAGCCCGAAGGGCCCATGACGGCCGTGAAGCGCTCGCGCGCGATGTCGGTGTCGACCGAGTCCAGGGCCAGGACGGCCGTCTCGCCGGAGCCGTACGCCTTGGTGAGGGCGCGGGCGCGCGCGGCGGTACCGGCGGCTCCCCGGTGCCCGGTGGACGATGCCGAAGCAGGTGTGGACAAGGCCGCCTCCTAAGTTGTGGCCGCTCCAACTCCCCTGACGCGGCGAAGAGTAGTGCGCCGTCCCCGGGGTCCGGTATCCCTCCGAGGTCGGGGCGCCGGGACGCATGTAGGGGGCACGGTCGCGCCCTTGTCGCGCTAGCACCCCGGCGCTAGCTTGAGGGAATGGCGAAGACTCAGTTGAACGTACGGGTGAACGAGGACACCGCTCGGGCCGCCCGGGAGCGCGCGTCGGCCCGGGGCATCAGCGTCAACCGCTACATAGAGGAACTCGTGAAACAGGACGCCGGAGAAGTGGGCCACACATTCGTCGAAGCCGCAGCCGACTTCATGAAGCAGTACGAGAGCGTCTTCGCCGAGGAGTTCGGCCAGGACCGGGAGGGCAGCCGCGTGGTCCACGAAGCGCCCGTACGCGCCCTGCACGACGCGGCGCGCCCGTTCGGTGAAGATCGCCGCTGAACCGTTGAACCTCAGAATCGACCTCGCCTGGCTTCTGATGATCGCCGAGCACAAGACGCCGGGGGACCCCGCGGTCACCGACTGGGGCGCACTCGTCGCCGCCGTCAGCAGGCACGAGGCGGAGATATTCGGCGTTCCGGTCTACGAGACCCCGCACGACCGGGCCGCCGCGCTGCTCCAGATCCTGCTGCACATCCCCGCGCTCGAACGCTCCAACGCGCTCTTCGCCGCCTCCGTCGCCTACGCCTACCTCGTCTCCAGCGGCACCAAGGTCGTCACCTCGCCCGAGCAGGTGCGCGACCTCGCCCGCCTGGTGAAGGAGGACGGCGCGAGCGTGCACGCCATCGCGGAGGAACTGCGCCGCTGGAGCCTGTGAGCGGCGGGCCCGACCGGTCGGCCGCGGCGCGGTCAGGACAGCTCGGGCCGCCGTGCCGTGCCGAGCACGCAGTACGAGGAGGGCAGGCGCGGCCCCTTCGCCGGGATCAGGAACCGCCGGTAGGGGCCGACCTCGAAACCGGCGTCGCCCAGGGAGTCCAGGGGGCTGCGCGCGACGTGACAGCCGCCGAACAGCGGCGGCCACACGGTGCGGTCGAGGAACCGCTGGGCGCCGGCCATCAGGGTCCCCGGCGCCTGGCCGTGCTCGAAGAAGCGCAGCTCGCCGCCGGGCCGCAGCACCCGGTGCAGCTCGCCGAGCGCCCGTCGTACGTCCCGGACGCTGCACAGCACCAGGGAGACGACGGCCGCGTCGAAGGCCTCGCTCTTGACCGGCAGCGCCTCTGCGGCGCCCGGCACCACGTCGACGGGCACGTCCGCGCGCAGGGCCGCGTCCACGGCCAGCCTTCGCAGCAGACGCTCCGGTTCGATCGCCACGACCTCGGAGACCGCGCCCGGATAGTGCGCGAAGTTCAGCCCGTTGCCCGCCCCGACCTCGATCACCCGGCCGGAGAGCCCGGCGAGCAGCTCCTTGCGGTGGGCGGCGACGGCGGGCTCCAGGGCCACGCTCTGGCGGGCGTAGAAGCGGGCGAAGACTGGATGGTGCACGGCGTCCCGGGACGCCGTCCTGGCGGAGCGCGGAGACATGGGCCCTCCTCGGCGGGGCGAGCTGTTACCGCAATGCTGCCCAGGCGCGCGGCCGATTTCTCCCGCCCACGCCCACGGGTCATGCGCCGGGACGAGCTTTTCCGCCCCGGCGCACCCACCCTGAACAGGCCTTCCCTCAGCGCTCCCGGGGCGCCTCCCGCCGCGTGAAGGACTCCGCGTCCCACGTGCCCCCAAGCTCCGGCGCGAGCCACCCGACGGCCGCAGCACGGAACGCGGCCCCTTCCAGCGCGCCCGCGCCCTGCGGGACCGCGCCGAGCAGGGGCGCGTCCGCCGCCCGCGGCAGATCGGCCAGGTTGCAGCGCGACGCCAGATCGGGGGCGGACGGCCAGCTTCCGATGGTGACGCCGAGCTGCCGCACACCACGCGCGCGCAGGGCCTCCGCCGTCAGCGTCGTGGTGTTCAGGGTGCCGAGACCCGCCGTCGCGACGACCAGGACGGGGGCGCCGAGGAGCCGCGCGGCGTCCGCGAGCGTGCCGCCCTCGTCGTCGAGGCGGACCAGGAGCCCGCCCGCGCCCTCGACCAGGACGAGATCGTGCTCGGTCGCCAGCTTCGCGGCGGCGTCGGCGACCTCGTGCGGACGCACCTGCCTCATCCCGGCCCGGCGGGCCGAGGTGTCCGGCGCCAGGGGCTCGGGGAAGCGGGCCAGTTCGAGCGTGGTGACGGCGCCGCCCGCCAGCCGCGCCACCTCCTGGGCGTCGCCGGGCTCCCCGGGCGCGACCCCGGTCTGCGCGGGCTTGAGCATCGCGACGCTCCGCCCGGCCGCCAGCGCGGCGGCGGCCACCGCCGCCGTCGTCACCGTCTTGCCGATCTCCGTGCCCGTACCGGACACCACGATCACCGTCACGTCAGCCCTCCATCGCCGCCGGTCACCCGCATCTCAGCCCTCCCTCGCCGCCGCGCACACCGCGCGCGCGATGCGTGCCACGTCCTCGTCACCGGTGATGAACGGCGGCATCGTGTAGATCAGATCCCGGAACGGCCGCACCCAGACGCCCTCGCGCACGGTCGCCCGGGTCGCCGCCGCCATGTCCACCGGGTGGTCCAACTGGACGACACCGATGGCCCCGAGGACGCGCACGTCGCGCACCCCCGGCAGCTCCTCCGCCTCGGCGAGGCCCTCGCGCAGACCCGCCTCGATGCGCTTGACCTCGCCCTGCCAGTCCTGCCCGAGCAGCAGGTCGATCGAGGCTCCGGCCACCGCCGCGGCCAGCGGGTTGCCCATGAACGTCGGCCCGTGCGCGAGGACGGGGACCTCGCCGCGCGAGATGCCGTCCGCGACCCCGGCCGTGCACAGCGTCGCCGCCAGCGTCAGATAACCGCCGGTCAGCGCCTTGCCGACGCACATCACATCGGGCGTGACGCTCGCGTGGTCCGCGGCGAACAGCGCGCCGGTACGGCCGAACCCGGTGGCGATCTCGTCGAACACCAGGAGCACGTCGTGCGCGTCGCACGCCTCGCGCAGCACGCGCAGATACGCGGGGGAGTGGAAGCGCATCCCGCCCGCGCCCTGCACGACGGGCTCCACGATCACCGCGGCCAGTTCGTCCGCGTGCCGCTCGATCAGCTCGCGCAGATGGTCGGCGTAGGTCTCCTCGTAAGTGGCCGGAGGCGCGTCCGCGAACACCTGCCGGGGCAGGACGCCCTGCCACAGCTCGTGCATGCCGCCCTCGGGATCGCACACGGACATCGGCTGCCAGGTGTCGCCGTGGTAGCCGCCGCGCCAGGTCAGCATCCGCCGCTTCTCGGGGCGGCCGAGCGAACGCCAGTACTGAAGGCACATCTTCACCGCGACCTCGACCGAGACCGAGCCCGAGTCGGTGAGGAAGACATGTTCGAGACCGTCGGGAGACATGTCGACAAGGCGCTTCGCGAGGGTCACGGCGGGCTCGTGCGTCAGGCCGCCGAACATGACGTGGCTCATCCGGCCGAGCTGGCCGCGCACGGCCTCGTTGAGGACCGGGTGGTTGTAGCCGTGGATCGCCGACCACCACGACGACATGCCGTCGACCAGTTCGCCCGAGCCGTCGGCGAGGCGCAGCCGCACCCCGCTCGCCGACGCGACGACCAGCGGCTCCTGGCGCCCCGGCATCGGGCCGTAGGGGTGCCAGACGTGGCGGCGGTCCAGCTCGACCAGCTCGTTCAGGGGAACGTCAGGCATTGGGCGCGAGGTCCGTTCCCGCGCCCCGGCGACGTACCGCCACCAGATCCGTGCGCGCCTCGCCCGCGGCGCCCGCGGCCACCGGTTCGCTCTGCGCCGGTCCGCTCTCCGCCGGGCCGCTCTCCGCGGAGCCGCACGGCCCGCACCCGCCGCCCTCCTCGTGCGATCCGCAGCCGCCGCTCTCGCCGTGCGAGCCGCAGCCGCCACCCGGCGCCGCGTGCGAGCCGCAGCCCGCCGCGTCCGCGCGGTGCTCGGGGAGCGTGACCTGGCCGGTGCCCTCGATCTCGAACCCCGCGTCCGCGATCATGTCCAGGTCCGCCTTGCCCGCCTGGCCCTCACTGGTCAGGTAGTCGCCCAGGAAGATGGAGTTGGCGAGGTGCAGGGCGAGCGGCTGCATGGAGCGCAGATGGACCTCGCGGCCGCCCGCGATGCGCACCTCGACGTCCGGGCAGACGAAGCGGACCATCGCGAGGATGCGCAGGCAGCGCTGTGGCGTGAGGTTCCACTCCTTGGCCAGCGGGGTGCCCTCGAACGGGATCAGGAAGTTCACCGGCACCGAGTCCGGGTCGAGCTCGCGCAGCGAGAACACCACGTCGACGAGGTCCTCGTCGCGCTCACCCATGCCCGCGATGAGCCCGGAGCACGCCGAGAGCCCGGCCGCGTGCGCCTTCTGGACGGTGTCCACGCGGTCCGCGTAGGTGTGGGTCTTCGTGATGTCGGCGTACGTCGCCTCGGAGGTGTTCAGGTTGTGGTTGTAGGCGTCGGCCCCCGCACCCCGCAGCCGCTCCGCCTGGCCGTCCGAGAGCAGGCCGAGGCAGGCGCACACCTCGACGCCCTCGTTCTGCTCCTTGACGGCGGCGATGGTCTGCGCCACCCGGTCGACGTCGCGGTCCGTCGGCCCCCGGCCGCTGGCCACCAGACAGACCCGCTTGGCGCCGCCCGCGACACCGGCCGCGGCGGCCCGCGAGGCCTCGTCCGGCTTCAGCCACGTGTACTTGAGGATCTCGGCCTTCGAGCCGAGCCGCTGCGAACAGTACGAGCAGTCCTCGGGGCACAGGCCTGACTTGAGGTTGACCAGATAGTTGAGTTTCACCCGACGCCCGAACCACTGCCGCCGCACCTTCCCGGCGGCGGCCACTACGTCCAGGAGATCGTCGTCGGAGGTGGCCAGTACGGCCAGCGCCTCTTCACGGGTCGGCAGCTCGCGCCGAAGCCCCTTGTCCACCAGCGTGTTCAGCAGATCCATGGCGCTGATCCTTACGTACGGCAGCCTCCCGGGCCAAGGAGAGTTCGCACAACAGAAAGGGATTGAGGTGTGGGTATTGCCACATCCTGGCCAGGTGGCAGGACGGCTAGGGTCTGTGCAATGTCTACAAACAGGCACCCCCTGCCGGGCGCGTCGGGCCCGTCGAGCGAAGCGGCCCCGCCGAGCCCCGCACGCCCCGTACGTGCACCGTTGGACCGTTCGCCGTTCGACTGGCTCGACGAGCAGGCGCGGCTGCGCGCCGACGCCGGGCTCGTCCGCACCCTGCGCCCGCGCGCGGCGGACGCGGCAGGCCTCCTGGACCTGGCGAGCAACGACTATCTGGGCCTGACCCGGCATCCGGAGATCACCGAGGGCGCCGCCGCCGCGGCCCGGCTCTGGGGCGGCGGGGCCACCGGCTCCCGGCTCGTCACGGGATCGACGCGGCTCCACGCGGACCTGGAGCGGGAACTCGCCGAGTTCTGCGGTTTCGAGGCCGCGCTCGTGCTGTCCTCCGGTTACGCCGCCAACCTCGCCGCCGTCACCGCGCTCGCCCCGCACGGCTCGCTGATCGTCTCCGACGCGGGCAACCACGCGTCGCTGATCGACGGCTGCCGGCTGGCCCGCGCCACGACCCAGGTGGTGCCGCACGCGGACCCCGACGCGGTGCGCAAGGCGCTCGACGCGCACGGCGGCCCGGCCGTCATGGTGTCGGACTCGGTGTTCTCGGTGGACGGCGACGCCGCGCCGCTCGCCGGGCTGGCCTCGGTCTGCCGGGAGTACGGCGCGGGGCTCATCGTCGACGACGCCCATGGACTCGGCGTGCTCGGCGACGGCGGGCGGGGCGCCCCGTACGCCGCGGGCCTCGCGGGAGCGGCCGACACCGTGGTCACCGTGACCCTGTCGAAGTCCTTCGGCAGCCAGGGCGGCGCCGTGCTCGGTCCCGCCAGGGTCATCGACCATCTGGTGAACGCGGCCCGTACCTTCATCTTCGACACCGGCCTCGCGCCCGCCGCGGCGGGCGCCGCGCTCGCGGCCCTGCGGCTGCTGCGCCGCGAGCCCGGACGGGCCGCGCGGGCCAGGGAGGTCGCGGCCGAGCTGCACCGCCGCCTGACGGCCGAGGGTCTCTCGGCGGTACGTCCGGACGCCGCCGTCGTCTCCGTGCGCGCTCCGGCGCCCGACCTGGCCGTGCGCTGGGCGGCCGACTGCCGGGCCGCGGGCCTGGCGGTCGGCTGCTTCCGTCCGCCGTCCGTGCCGGACGGGATCTCAAGGCTGCGGCTGACCGCCCGCGCGGACCTCACCGGCGAACAGATCGCCGGTGCCGTACGGGTGATCAGCCGCACCGCGCCTCGCTGAGCCGTTCCCGGCCCCTCGTCGCGGGGGCCGGAGGCGGCTCACCGCAGGCTGTCGAGGAAGATCTCCCAGGGACCGGGGGAGAAGAGCAGGGCGGATCCTTCGGTGTTCTTCGAGTCACGCACGGCCAGCAGGCTCTTGGGCCCGCCGGAGCCGAACGCGGCCGTCTCGACGCAGTTGTTCATTCCGTTGCTGTAGCTGCTGCGTCGCCACTGTGCGCCCTGGAGGGTGCTGCTGGTGCGGACGTGCCGAGGCGTTGCGGTCATGGTGCCTCCTTCGCGCCGTCGCTTAGCCCGGCGATGAATTCTTCCGAGTCCTCGGGTGAAAGCGCCCGATCCTGGAGGGAGTTGAAGGCCTCCGTGTAGGCCCGGAGGTCTTCTTTCCGCTCCAGGCAGAGGCTACTCGTCAAGTGGTCGAGAACAACCACATCCAGATCAGAAATGTTCGGAAACGAAAAAATTACGAAGGGACCGATCAGGCCCACATGCTCGCCAGAAGTGAACGGCAGCACCTGTAGTCGCACCTGTGGCAACTTGGCCACCTCCAGCAACCGGGCGAGCTGCCCGGCGAAGACCTCGGGACCGCCCACCGGTCGGCGTAAAACCGCCTCATCGAGCACCACGCTCAGGCGCAGCGGCGGCTCAGCGCGCAGCACGTCCTGACGGGCCAGGCGGACCTCCACCAGCGCGTCGACCTGCGCGTCCGGCAGACCGCCGACCGCTGCCCTGGTCACCGCGCGGGCGTAGTCGCGGGTCTGGAGCAGGCCGGGGACCACGGTCGTCTCCAGGGTCCGCATACGGCTCGCCTGGGACTCCAGGCTGATGAAGTCGCGGTAGTCGGCGGTCAGCAGGTCGCGGTAGGCCTTCCACCAGTGGTGGCGTCCCTCCCCGGCGTCGTCGTTGCCGGACAGCGCCACGAGCAGGTCCCTGAGCTGGGGGTCGCGCACCTCGTACAGATCGAGCAGGCGCTGTACGTCGGAGGTCTTCACCCCGCTGCGGCCCGTCTCGATGCGGCTCACCTTGGACTGGTGCCAGCCGAGCGAGGCGGCGGCCTGGCTGCTGGTGAGCGCGGCCGTGCCGCGCAGCGCCCGTAGTTCGGCTCCGAGCTGGCGGCGGCGCACCGCGGGCCCGTACTGCATGTCCGCCCCCTTCCGGACAGATCCGTCGAAAGCACCGGCGGCATGGGCCGGAGTCACGGGCGACAGTAGAACAAGCCCCGGACCCGCGGCCAAATACGGTCGGCCGTAGCAGAGTTCACCGCTTCGAGCGACAGATATATGCACATCTTGGTGGATCGCCACCCGTGGGCGGCCGAGGAGTGGGAGGCTGGCGCGAAGCACCAGTCCGGCGGCCGTCCCGAGTCATCCGCTCCGAGTCGGAGACCGGCCCCGGTGGGAAAGGGACAGCGCCGCCATGGCAGACCTCAAGGAAGCATCCGTCACTCTGCCGAGCGATCCTGCCTCGGTCTCCGCAGCCCGGAAGTACGTGTCGAAGGTGCTCGCGGAGTGGGGGATGCCGAGCGGTGACGAGGTGGGGGACACGGTCAGACTCATCGTCTCCGAACTCGCCACCAATGCGGTGCAGCACACCCGGGGGCAGTCACCCACGTTCACCGTGGACATCGAGCTCGACCGGGACGAGCAGCTCCGGATCGGCGTCACGGACAGCCATCCGCGCTATCCGCGCCGGCTGCCCGCGGCCGTGCAGCAGGACAACGGCCGGGGGATGGTCATCATCCGCATGCTGACCGCCGAGTGCGGCGGCCGTCTCTCGGTGAGCCCCACCAACGAAGGGGGCAAGACCGTGTGGATCGCGCTGCCCTGGACGGTGCCCGTGCAGGGCAGGCCGCGCGATGCCGCGCACTGACCGCGTGGCGGCCCGGGGCGCGCGGCCGGTGCGGCGGTCATCGGGACCGCTCCCGGCGCGACGACCGGGGCGCGCCACCGCGGCCCGGCACCGGTGTGATGTCCGGGAGAGCCGGGTCGGTGGCGGCCTCGACGCGCTGCGCGGAGCGCCGCACGAGCCGTGGCAGCACTCCCCACAGCCCCACGCAGACCACCAGGGCACCCGCTCCGGCCGCGAGGCCCTCGGCTCTCCCGGCCGTCACGTCCACCACGAGCAGTACGGCCCCGGTCAGGGCGAGCATCAGCACACCCAGGCCGATCGCGGCGAGGCGTGAGGAGACGTGGACTATCAGCGGCTTGGCGCGCTGCTGGAACAGCGACCTGTGCAGCGCGGCGGGCGCCGTGAAGAGCGCCGCCGCGGCCACCGCGAGCAGCAGGGTAGTGACATAGGTGCCGCGCTGCACCGCGTCGAGCGAGGGGAAGCGCGGGGTGAAGGCCAGGCTGAGCAGGAAGGCGAACAGGATCTGCACGCCGGTCTGCGTGACCCGCAACTCCTGGAGGAGCTCGGCGAAGTTGCGGTCGGCACGCTCCAGCGGTGTCTCGTTGCGGGCTGTACAGGAGTAGTCGTCCGACATTCCGCACGAGTATCCGAACGGGCGCGCCCCAAGCCCGCGACGGTGCGCGGCGGCATCGCGCGAGGGCGGGGCGCGCCCCTTCAGTGGCGAGGGTCAGCGGACCCGGCCGTAATAGACACTGCTGGACCAGATCTTCTCGAGCCGCACCACCGCGCCGGTCTTGGGCGAGTGCCAGATGCGGCCGTTGCCCGCGTAGATGCCGACGTGGAAGATGCTCCGGCCGGAGTGGAAGAACACCAGGTCGCCGGGGGACCGCTGCGACTTTCCGATGTGCCGGGTCTTGTTGTACTGCTGGGCGGCCGTGCGCGGCAGCTTCTTTCCCGTGCGCTTGAACGAGTACTGCGTCAGCCCCGAGCAGTCGAACCGGTGAGGTCCTGTCGCTCCGTAGGCGTAGGGCGAACCCTTCTTGGACGCCGCGATCTTGAGCGCTTTCGTCGCGTGTGTGGCCGCTTCCGCTTCCCCGGTGAGCCCGGGGGCCACGAGGGTGCCGCCCACGACGGCGAGCGTGAGGGCCGATGCGGCCCCGGCCTTGCTGAGCAGCGACGGAACGTGATTCTCCGCGGACATGCTTAACCCTTCGTCAGCCGCCTGAGAAGGATGACCTGTCGGGTTCGGGCAGGCGAAGATGCCCGGCCGCGTCGTGCTCTGCGGCTTCACCCCAAGGGCGTCACCCGGACTTCCCGGGCGGGCCCGTCGTGCTTGGGTCCTCCACTCCTGCCGTTGCACCGATGTCGACCGGTCATCCGGACGGCGGCAGGACTCGGCGTCCGCCCGGATCGCCCCGCCGCTGTGGCGGGGGCTTGTCGTCGACAGGGATCTTGACCCGAGAAGGGTGTGAAAACCGAGCCGAAACGGCCTTTTGTGAGGCTACTCACGACTGACCTGTTCGAGTGGACACGGTCGAAATGGTCCCCCGCGGCGTGGTTCTGACGACGCTTTCACCAGCAACGGAACGTCTCATTCCGGGGTTGGTGTACGCGCGCCGCGCAACTCGCGGCCGTGCGAAGAAAGATGGATTCGTACGCCATCGGGGGTAGCTCGTCTGGTCCGTTTCAAAACGGAGCCGGACGCTTCGGGAGGCGGGGCCCAGCCGGTCACCCGCCCGTCGGGGGCGGCACCGCGACCCGCCGGGACCGCCGCTCACCGTCGAGGACGCGCAACGCCCGGCCCAGGGTTGCGGCGTGCAGCTCGCTCTCACCCCTTTGGTGCATCAGCGCCAGCGCGTCCCGCAGCGCCGTCGCCCGGCCGGCCAGTGCCTGGGCGGCGCGCAGAGCGGTGTAGGTGGTCTCGGTCCGGGCGGGGTTGATCCGGCCGAGCAGGTCGACGACTTCCAGATACCGGTCGATCAGCTCGCCCTCGGCCCGGGTGAGGGCGGGCAGCGGGGGCAGTTCGGGCGGCAGCATCCGTGTCACTCCGCCCCGCGCGGGCCGAGCGAGGTCTTGCGGCTCGGGACGACGCGGTCCACCAGGCCGTACGCCAGGGCCGCGGGGGCGTCGAGGATCTTGTCCCGCTCGATGTCCCGGGTGATCCGCTCGCGCGGCTGCCCCGTGTGGCGCGCGAGGAGGTCCTCAAGCAGCGCCCGGGTCCGCGTCATCTCATCGGCCTGGATCGCCAGGTCGCTCGCCCGGCCCTGGAACGGCTCGGCCACGGAGGGCTGGTGGATCAGCACACGCGCCCCGGGCAGCGCGGACCGCTTGCCGGGCGTCCCCGCGGCCAGCAGGACGGCGGCGGTCGACGCGGCCTGCCCCAGGCAGACCGTCTCCACGTCGCACGAGACGTACCGCATCGTGTCGTAGACGGCCGTCATCGCGCTGAACGAGCCGCCGGGGGAGTTGATGCAGAGGGAGATGTCGCGGTCCGGAGCCTGGTACTCCAGATGCATGAACTGCGCCATCACGTCGTTCGCCGACGTGGTGTCGATGGGGGTGCCGAGGAAGACGATCCGCTCTTCGAGCAGCTTGGAGTACGGATCCATCGTCCGCGTGCCGGAGCTTGAGCGCTCCGTGAACTCGGGCAGGACATATCGGGCCGACGGACGGTTCATGGCGCGCCTCTTCTCCTCCGGTCGCGGACGTCCCGGGTTTCTGTAAAAAATGTACAGGACGTACGTTATGGGGGTCGAGCCGTCTCGGCGCCGGGACCGCGGAGGGGCGGCGTCTAAGCTGGTGGACATGGCCTACGAGATTCCGGTGACGCAAGCCCGCGCAGAGCTCGCCGAGCTGATCAACCGCGTCGTCTACGGCGGTGAGCGCGTCGTCGTCACGCGGCACGGCAAGCCGCTCGTGGCCCTGGTCTCCGCCGCCGACCTGGAGCGCCTCGAAGGCCTCGCGGAGTCCGAGGAGCAGCGGACGGTCTCCACCGTCACCGCGCTCGGCTCGGTGCCGCCCGGCGGGCAGGAGCGGCAGCGGTTCGGCATCGCGGCGGAGCACCGGGGGCCGGAGGCGACGTAGCGCACACGAAGGCCGCACGTCCCCGTCCGCTGCGGCGGGGGCGTGCGGCCTTCCGGTGGGGACCGGCGTGACACCCGGGGTCAGCCGACCGGCGCGGCCTCCCTGCGCGCCGCCGGTTCCGCCGCGGCCGGTGCGCTCCGGCCGCGCAGCGCCGCGCCGAGCAGGACGGCCGTCAGGCCGAGCGCCGCCCACACGCCGAGGGTCACGGCGGGCGCCGCGGCCCGTGCGCCGTCGAAGAACGCCACCGAGCGCAGCAGGGACCCACCGGCGCCCGGGGGCAGCAACTGCCCGAGGAGGCCGATCGGTTCCGGCAGCAGCTGGGGCGCGGAGGTGACCCCGGAGAAGGGGTTGCCGAGCAGCACCATCAGCAGGCCGCCCACCCCGATGCCCGTGGGTCCGAGCAGGGCCGCGAAGCCCGCGACCCCGGCGCTGACCGCGAGGGTGGAGAGGCCGAGCGCCCCGGCCTCCGCCCACCAGTTGCCGGTGAGGACGCCGAGCCAGCTGTGGGTGAGCGCGGCGGCCACGGCCCCGACGAGTACGGCGGTGGCGACCAGCGTCCCCGCCGCGCGGGGACCGCGCAGCCCCCGCAGGGTGACCAGCGCACCGGCCGCGACCCCGGCGATCGCCAGCGGCAGCACGCTGGAACCGAGCGCGGCGCCGCGTGGGTCGGCCGCGGGCGCGGGCACCATGTCGGACGTCGGCACCGCGGTGCCCTTCGGGACCTGCCGCTGCACCGCCTGCTGGAGCAACTGCGCGACCACGGGGCTCGCGGCCGTGGCGGTCAGCAGCTTGGGTCCCCGGGGTGTCGCGACGATCGCGCCGTACACCGTCCGGTCCTTGAC
>NZ_JASKYR010001039.1:0-2615 GCF_041028215.1 Streptomyces flavofungini | reverse complement strand
GAGTCCCCGGAGGCGGACTTCACCGTCACCAACCCCAACGGCCGGGCCATCGCCCTCGACGCCGCGTACATTCCCCTCGACAGCGGCTTCAGGCGGGTGGGCGGCACCTGTGCGGAGCGGCTGCGGGCCTACAGCTCCTGCACGGTGTCCGTCGCGTTCGCGCCACGCCGGACGGGTCCGGTGAGCACGGCGCTCACCGTCACCTCCGGCGCGGACACCGCGAGGGCCTCACTCACCGGCGCCGGATTCGTCCACCTCACCGTCGCGTTCAGCGGCGCGGACGACCGTACGGTCACGGTCGTCGACGGCGAGAACAAACAGCTCTGCAAGCGGGCCCCGAAGCGGAAGCCGGTCGTACCGAAGCCGGATGTACCGAAGCCGGTCGTACCGAAGACATGCGAGAAGATCCCCGTCCCGGCGAGGGAGCTGGAGCTGCCCGCGCCCCTCACCGACCCGGACGCGTCCTTCAGCGGGTGGTCGGGTGACTGCGACGCTGCCGCGGGTGCCGTCTGCGCACCTCGACTGGACCGGGACGTCGAGGTGACCGCGGCCTTCGAGTGAGCGTGGACCGGCTGTTACCAAACGCGGACAGACGGGAGTGAACGGCTGCCGGGAGACCACCATCTGAGTAGGCGTAAAGAACGACGGGTGCGTGGACCGCGTCCCGTCGACGTACGCCAATCGCCTGCCAACGTATTGGGGGATCTCATGAAGACGACTCGTGGTGCTCGCCGTACCGTCCGTTCCGCGGCCCTTGCCGCTGTCGCCGCCGCCGCGATGTTGTCGCTGATCGCGGGGCAGGGCGGGGGCGAGGACGCCGCCGCGGGACCGGGCAAGACCGTCTCCGTCTCCACCTCCCGCACGGCGGACGGCCGGGCCGAGGCGCTCGACGGCTCGAACAGCATCACCGTCAGCGCGTCGAAGGCCGTCGCGCGCTCCGGCTCGTCCAAGGCGGCGGCCCCGGTGCGCAAGGAGCGCCTCGCGGACGGCAGCACGGCCGAGATCCACAAGATCGGCGCCCAGCACTACCGCGCGAAGATCGTCAGCCGGGGCGACGTCCTGGCCACGATCGAGGCGAACGGGGACGACGCGGGGCTCGACGCCAACGACATGTTCATCGTGCTGACCCCGGACGGCAAGGTCCACTCCTGGCTGGGCGGCGGGCACGCGGGTCCGGGCACGTTCAAGCTCCCGGGCGGCTGGACGGCCAAGGTCACCAAGGTCGGTGACCTGCACTACCGCGCGCAGATCCTGGGCCGTGACGGCGTGGTGATGGGCACGCTGGAGGCGGACCAGCAGGACGACGGCGGCGTCGCCAACGGCATCTACATGGTGCTCAGCACCGGCGGCGTGATCAGCGCGCACGAGTAGGGATGCGCGGCAGGTGCCCGCGCCACGGCGGCCACCCCCTACCGGACCCCCCTGAGGTGCCCACTTCGTACGAAGTGGGCACCTTCGTCGTTGGATGCGCGGGAATCTGCGCGGCCGAGTTGCAAAGAAACCGTTGCAACGAAGTCTTTGCAACTCTAGGCTGGCCATTATGAGGCAAGAGGAAGAGCGCGAAGAGGGGCGAGGGCAGAAGGGCGAGCGCCGGGAGCCCCGGAAGATCCATCAGCTCGACGCCCGTTCGCTGCGGGGGCTCGCCCACCCGCTGCGCATGCGCCTGCTCGCCTCGCTGCGGCTCGACGGCTCCGCGACCGCCTCGCAACTCGCGGAGCGCCTGGGCGAGTCCAGCGGATCCACCAGCTACCACCTGCGCCAGCTCGCCACGCACGGCTTCGTCGAGGACGATCCGGAGCGGGGTAAGGGGCGCGAGCGCTGGTGGCGGGCCAGTCACCAGGGCACGTACTTCGATGAGTCGCTGCGGCACGACCCCGACCCCGTCGTACGGGGCGCCGCCGACCTCTATCTCCACGAGCACGCGACCCTGCACACCCAGGAGCTCTCCACCTGGCTCGGCACGATGCGCGAGTGGCCGAAGGAGTGGACCGAGAGCGCGGACATGAGTGACTACACCCTGCGCCTCACGCCCGAACTGACCGCCGAACTGGGCCAGAAGATCGAGGAAATCATCGAGAGCTACCGCCCCTTGGCCGTGGACGCGGACACGCCGAACTCCGCCAAGGTCCGCCTGCACACCCACGTCTTCCCGACCCGTTCCACCGAGTGAGGAGACAGCCTTGCACCCCGACATACACCTGCTCCTGCACCACACCCGCGCCACCGACCTGCGCCGAACGGCACCCTTACGGCAGCGCCGTCCCCAACTCCGTACCCGACTCGGCTGGACGATGGTCGAACTGGGCCTCCGCCTGGCCACCGCCCCGGCACGGCGCGGCCCCTACTCCACGCACGCGGCACACCGGCCGTCCCCTTCGGTGTCCTGACGGAGCGTTCCGAGGCCCGAACCGCCATCATGGTCCCCGGCGTGGGGGCCACCGGTCCCGGCGGCCCCCGGACGTGCGGTCAGCCCCTCGGCGGAGGAGTGACCCACCCCTTCTTGACCAGCTGGTCGCAGTGCCACTTTCCCTCGGCCTTGCTCTCCCCCTTCTTCGCGGTGGCGGCGAGGCACGCCCCGTAGGGGAACGGCGGACCCTGGTCGGGGGAGGTGGGGG
>NZ_JASKYR010001038.1:0-2112 GCF_041028215.1 Streptomyces flavofungini | reverse complement strand
GTGTTCACCGCAACATCGCTGCCGTGTTCTCGGACGTCACCTCGGCAGCGATGTTGCGGTGAACACCTCCAGCTCGGCTCTCAGATCCCCTGCCCTGCGCGCCGCTCGTGCGCGGCCGGTGGAAAGCGCGTCGTGGACACGCTGCACGGAGATGACGACGCCGTTCTTGCGCCGACCGGACGGCAGGTCGAGCACGGGACCGAGGGCTTCGGCGGCACCGTCGATGTCTCCTTCGGAGATGCGCGCGAGCGCGAGGCCGGATCGTGCGCCGGCCTCGGCACCGAACGCCCACTCGTCCGCGGGGGCAGCGGAATACGCGTGAACGGCCTCCTGCGCCGCGCGTTCCTTCTCCGGGCCCGGCGTGCCCAGGAGAACGAGGGCCTCGGCCGCGTAATACGTCTCGCGGGGCTGGGGGAAGGTGAAGATGCCGCCGATGGAGTCGAGGTCGTCGAGCACAGCGACGTCACGGGCGTCCGTCGCACGTGCCAGGGAAGCGCGTACCCGGTCGCTGTCGCCAAGAGCCGCGTGTGCGCAGGCTTCCTGAGCGGCGAGCCAGACGGCGACAGTCCCGGCCGGGGCGGTGAGCAGAGCGTTCCCCTGCCCGGCGTACACCACGGCGTCCGCAGGGCGTCCGGCCCAGTAGGAGATGAGCGACTGCAAGCCCCGCACCCACGCGCGCATGCCGGTGTGTCCCGCCTGGTCGGCGCAGACATAGGCGGCGCGGGCCTGCATCATCGCCGACCTCGGGTCGGAGAGGTCGTGGGACGCCTTGGCCAGCATGCCGGAGGCCATGGACGCCAGGAGCTGGAGGTCGACACCCTGCGCCGGGGTGGCCCGCCCGGACTCCAGAAGACGGAAGATCAGGTCGTGGACCTCGGTGAGGTCGGGGAGGATCTCGTGGAGAGCCACCCGAGGGTACGCCGCGCCGATCCGCCGCACCTCGTCCCGGATGTGCCCGAAGGTCTCAGCTCCGATCGAGTTGGTCTCCGCCATCACCGCGTACCGCAATGCCCTGCTCGCCGCCATCGCCGCCTGCCTTTCCATCTCGTGGATGTTCGCGCCCGTACTGAAGTGGCCGTCGGGTGGCGGGCGGCGGGCGCGGGAATCCGTCACCGGAACGTGCACCCCCGCCACCGGCGGCGTCAGAAGTTCGTCGATCGCGTAGCCGAACATGTGGACCAGGACGCGACGGGCGTCAGGAACCGGCTTGGTCTCGCCCAGATACCAGCGCTCGTAGGTGCGTTCCGAAGGGGCGAGGTGGGCGAGGTGCGGGGTCCCCTCGATCCCGGCCAGCTCCCGCGCCGCTCGCTCGAACTGCGCCTTGAACGTGGGATAGGACTGCCAGTCCCGCTGGGCGGTGAGTAGCTGGAGCAGGGTGCGCATGGTGACCTCCAAGCGGTCGAGGTGCGCCTGAACAGACGGTAGGCGGTAGCTACCCGTGAACTCGTCGATTCCGGTGTCCGGGACGAAGGTGACGGTCGGATGACGGTCCGATGACGTCGCCCGTCACCCGGAGCCGGAGAACGTGACGGTGCGATGACGGTGGAGATGCGGACGGACCTGACGCCAAGCTCATAGTCCGTCGTCACTGAACGTGACGAATTGAGCGCGCATGACGCAGCGAGGAGTTCCGTCCGCCATGAGTCAGTTCATCGGCATGGGGCATTGGTCCCACCCTCTGATCGGCCAGAAGGTCATCGACCACGCGCATGGCGATCGCGTCGGAGTCTTCCGCGCCTTCGCCCCTGACGTGAAGAAGGGCACCCTCAAGCCCGTCATCGTCATCCCCACGACGCCGCCCGTGGTGTGGCTCGCGCCAGAGGACGGCGGGGTGGAGTGGACCACCTCTCCGGATGCGATCGAGGCGGCACGGTGAGCGCCGGGCGGAAGCCCGGGGTGGGCGATGAGGTGGAATACGCGCCGGGCTGCCGGGCCATCGTGACCGACGTCCGCGGAGGGACGCCGATTCTGCGCGGTCCGGGTGGTCTGGAGTGGCCCGCCGGGGACCCTGCGGGGCTGCGCGTCGTCCGGTCCAGGGAAGAGCGCCGGGCGACGGCCGATGACGGTACTCGCCGTCCGGCTGCAGCGTTCCCGTCGAACCCATGCGAGCAG
>NZ_JASKYR010001037.1:0-1890 GCF_041028215.1 Streptomyces flavofungini | reverse complement strand
GGTCAACGTGTTCCTCCGGGTGAGCCGTTGGGCGGGCGGTGCGTCGGCCAAGGTCAGCCGCGCTCGGCGACGCTCGCGGCGAGCGCCTCGCGGTCGACCTTGCCGTTGCCGGTGACGGGCAGGACGTCCACCAGGCGCACCTCGGCCGGGACCATGTAGGCGGGCAGGACGCGGGCGCAGAACGCGCGCAGAGCGACGGCGATGTCCTCGCCCGCCGCGTCCGCGGAGGGGCCCGACTCCGCGGGCACGTGCGACTCCCCGGACGGGCCGCCCTGGTCCGCCGCGACCACGAAGGCCGCGAGACTGCCGCCGCCGTCCGGCAGCGGCAGACGCAGGGCCGCCGCCGCGGTGACCGCCGGGTGCAGCGTCAAGTGGCGCTCCACTTCGCCGAGTTCGATGCGATTGCCGTTGATCTGCACCTGGGAGTCGGTGCGGCCGAGGAAGTACAGCTCGCCCTTCTCGCCGCGTACCGCGAGATCGCCGGTGCGCAGCACGACCTGGCCCGACTCCGGGCACAGCGGGTCGGGCACGAGTGCGGCCCGGGTGGCCTCCGGGTCGTCCCAGTAGCCGGAGAAGAGGGCGGGGCTGCGCAGCAGCATCTCCCCCGGCACACCGGGGCCGTCCACGATCTCGCCGTCCTCGGCCATCAGGAGGAGTTCGGCGCCGGGGTGGGCGGTGCCGATCGACAGCCGTTCCAGGTCGGCGGGCAGCGGTTCGGGGACGTCCTCGAAGGTGGCCGCCATGGATTCGGTCGCGCCGTAGCAGTTGATGATCCGCGCGCCCGGGCGCAGTTCCTGGAGGCGGCGCAGCTCCGGCAGCGGGAACTCCTCGCCGCAGAACAGCACCGCGCGCAGCGCCTCCAGCTCGGCCAGGCGGCCCGGTTCATGGCGCAGGACCTGGCGCCAGATGGAGGGTACGCCGTTGACCTGGGTGGCTCCGGTGTCGCGCAGGGCGCGCAGGAAGTGGCGGGGCCAGCGCACGAGCCGCTGCGGCACGGGCACCACCGCGGCACCGCTCGCCAGGGCGAGTCCGATGTTGAGCAGGGAGAAGTCGAAGTGGAGCGGTGAGGTGCTGGCGATCCGGTCGCCGGGGGCGGCCATGCGGTGCGCCAGCATTCCTCGGTAGAAGGCGGTCACGGCGCGGTGGCTCATGACCACGCCCTTGGGCCGTCCGGTCGTGCCGGAGGTGAACACGATGTAGGCGGGGTCGGTGACACACGGCACGTGCCGCCGGTGCGCGGTCGCCACGGGGGCGCGCTCGACGAGCAGTTCACCGGTTCCGAACCGCGCCGTGCCCAGGGTCGCGGGCAGGTCCGTGCGCTGCCCGGTGTCGGCCTGTACGTGCAGGGCCGGACGGGCCGTTGCGATCAGGGTGCGCAACCGCTCCTGGGGTGTCTCCGGGCTCACGGGTACGAAGGTCAGTCCCGCGCGGGAGCAGGCGATCAGAAGGGCGATGGACTCCGCCCCCGCCTCGGCCTCAAGAAGCACCCGGGCGCCGGGGTCGAGCTCCAGGGCGCCGAGCGCGGTCGCGTAGGTGTGGACCTTGGCGGTGAGTTCGGCGTACGTGGTGACGCGGGCCTTGTGGGCCGCGCCGGTGGGTTCGACGACGGCCGGGTGGTCCGGGGTGTGGCGGGCCGGGTCGAGCAGCAGGTCGTGGAGGAACTCACCGGTCGCCGCCGCTGCGTCGGCCGGCCGTTGGCGCACTGACACGGGGGAAGTCCTTTCCGCGGTGGATGGTGTGCTCACGGCGGTCGGGCCTTCTCACGAGCACGGCGCACGCATTTCCGTATAACGGAATAGCGTTTCCAATTCACTCGAACGTTCTCACATGGTGGCGCGCACGCGCCACCCACCCCCCTCAACACCCGCCGCACACACCGGAGGTGGGCAT
>NZ_JASKYR010001036.1:0-2465 GCF_041028215.1 Streptomyces flavofungini | reverse complement strand
CCCAGGAGCCGGGCCCGTTCGGGGCTGAGGCGTACGTGCCGGAGGGAGAGCGTGGTCCGCGCCGAGCGGTCCAGTTCCTGGGCGACGGCGCCGAGCATCGCGGCGGTTCCCGCGGCCTGCGGCTCGGCGACGGACATGCGCTCGGCGACCCGCTGGTAGTACTGCTCGGTGCCGCCCCTGACCTTGCGGGTCTCCACGACGTGGACCAGGCCCGCCGTGCGCAGCACCTTCAGGTGGTGGGCCACATTGCCCTTGCCCGTGCCGAGCCGCTCCGCCAGTCGGCTGATGGTGGCGGGGCAGTGGCCGAGCGTGAAGAGCAGGCGCTGGCGCAGGGGGTGGGCCAGCGCGGCGTGCTGCTGCGGTGAGTCGACCTCCAGGACGTCGGCGGGCGGCGAAGACGTCGGTGACGGTGACGATGGTGACGGTGGTGGTGACGGCGGTGACGGCTGCGGCTCGGACATGGGCCAAGTGTCTAATACTCTTGACGCTTTCGGAAGAGGGCTGCTCTACTCCCCTGTCATGACTACCACCGCCAAGCAGCTCGACGTCTCCCCCGTCGTCCAGGAGACCGCCCAACTCCTGCTCGATCACTACGTGTTCCCGGATGTCGCGCGCCAACTGGCCGAGCTGTTGCGGCGGCGCCTGGCCGACGGCGCGTACGACGTCGCCGCCGCCGAGGAGTTGGGCCGTCGGGTCACCGCGGACCTCCAGTCGCTCAACGGCGACCCGCATCTGAGCCTGAAGCACCACGCCGAGCCGGTGCCCACGGAACAGGGCGCCGCCGTGCTGGCCGCGATGCGCGGCAAGTTCGCCTCCTCGCTGGGCGGCGCGCCCCGGGTGGAGCTGCGGGACGGCCGGATCGCGCTGCTCGAACTGGCCCCGGCGCTGTTCCCGCTCGGATGGGCCGCCGAGCCGCTGACCGCCGCTCTCACCCTGGTCGCCCCCGCCGACGCGCTCATCGTCGACCTGCGCGGCAACACGGGCGGCGATCCGGACACGGTCGCCTTCGTCTGCGGCCACCTGCTGGACGAGCGCACCCACCTCAACACGATGTACTGGCGCGACGGCGAACGCCTTGAGCAGTCCTGGAGCCCGCCGCACGTCCCCGGCGCACGCTTCGGCGGCAGCAAGCCGCTGTACGTGCTGACGAGTTCCCGCACCTTCTCGGCGGCCGAGGAACTCGCCTACGACCTCCAGCAACTGGGGCGCGCCGTCGTCGTGGGCGAGCCGACCGCGGGCGGCGCGCATCCGCGGGAGGGCTGGACGGTGCATCCGCACCTGGAGGCGTCGATCCCGGTCGGCCGCTCGGTCAACCCCGTGTCGGGCACCAACTGGGAGGGCACGGGCGTACGCCCCGACGTGCCGTGCCCGGCGGACGAGGCGGCCGACCGGGCGCACGCCCTCGCGGCGGAGCGCCTGCGGTGAGATGACGGTGCCTGGGCCGTGGGCCGCCCCCCGGCCGAAGGAGGGCGGCCGCTCGCCGCCTAGCGGGCGTCCCGGACCGTGCCGGTGAAGACCGGACCTCCCGGGCGGGGCTCCCACTCCTCGTCGAGGACCGAGAGCCGGGCCTTCAGGGACTCCGTCGGTTCCCGCACGGTGTCCTTGACCGTCGGTACGCGGAACTCGACGCTCCTCTTGCCCGCGGGCACGGCGACGTACAGCGAGTCGCCCTCGCCGATGCGGGAGAGCTTGCGGGCCGGGCGGGCCGGTACGCCGACCTCGTGCTCCAGCCACCTCTTGTCCACGTCCGTCGTGGACAGCTCGGCTCCGCGGGCGACCGGAAGGAACCTGATCCCGGCCGTGATGTCCACGTCGGCCGCCTCCGACAGCGTCATCCGCCACTTCAGGGGCTTGCCCTCGGTGACCTTGTCGGCGACGGGCTTGAGGGTGACCTTCGGCATCGGGTCGTCGTTGCGTGCCGTCACGCCGCCCTGGTGGGAGCCGACCACGGCGCCGCGCACCGCCTTGACGAACGCGTCATGGGCGACGTCGTAGCCGTACCGGGTGTCGCCGCGCACCTCGACGGGGATGTCGACCTCGTTCGTGCCCGGCCGGACCTTCACCCTCCGGCTGGTGAACTCGTCGGTGCCCGGCTTGGGGACGAACAGCCTGACCTCGCCGCTGCCCTTCCCCGAGACGCGGACGGGCACGTGGTGGGTGCGGACTCCGGAGTCGCCCTCGTCCACGGTCAGCCGGCCCAGGTCCACGCGGGGCAGCTCGGCGGGCTTCACCGCGGGCGTGCCGGGGCGCCAGCCCCAGGCGTCCATCAGCCACGCCTTGCCGGAGCGGCTGCGCGGGGTGAGCTCCAGGGTCTTGACGTGGCTGAGGTCGAGACCCGCGCGGGCCGCCGACGACAGCGGAACGCGGACCTCGCGGCCCCAGTACGAGGCGGTCTGCGCGCTGCCGGGAAGGCCGTCGACGGTGACCCGACCCAGTTCGGCGCGGTGGCCCGAGGTGTCGGCGAG
>NZ_JASKYR010001035.1:0-2842 GCF_041028215.1 Streptomyces flavofungini | reverse complement strand
GCGCCGGATGTGGTTCCTGGAGCAGTACGAGGGCGGGGAGCTGCGCCCCTACAACATGGTGGAGGCCTTCCGGCTGCCCGGCGCCCCCGGCGAGACCGACGTGGCCGCCGCGCTGAAGCGGACGGTGCACCGGCACCAGGCCCTGCGCACCGTGTTCCGCGCCGACCCCGACGGCCTGCGGCAGGTCGTGCTCCCGCCCGGCGACGCCGAGCCGGAACTGCGGGTGCACCGGGTGGACGGCGCGGACGCCGCCGACGCGCTGCGCCGGATCGCGGCGGCGGAACAGCGGCATGTGTTCGACCCCGCCGAAGGCCCCCTGCTGCGCGCGCACTGGATCGCCGAGGACGGCGGCACCGGCGGCGTCCTGCTCCTCTCCGTCCACCACAGCGTCTGTGACGGCTGGTCGTTCGCGGTGATCCTCCGCGACCTCCTGCGGTTCCTCGACGGCACGGAGCAGGTGCCGGAACCCACGCAGTACGGCGCGTACACCCTCGACCGGCAGCGGCGCGGGGAGGACGCGGAGAGCGCCGCGTTCTGGCGGCGCACCCTGGAGGGGGCGCCCGCGGCCGACCTGCCGCTCGACCGCCGCAGGCCGGAGGAGCGCCGATCGGCGGCGGGCACGGTCCGGCTGACGGTCGGTGAGGCCACGACCCGGTCCGTGCAGCGGCTCTGCGGCGAGCTCGGCACCACGTCGTTCACGGCGATGGTGGCCGCCGTCCGGGTGCTGCTCGCGCGGTGGAGCGGTGCCGACGACATCGTCCTCGGCACCGTCGTCTCCGGGCGCGACGAGCCCGGACTCGCCGATTCGGTGGGCCTGTTCGTCAATACGGTGGCGCTGCGCACCCCGGTCGACCGGGAGCGCGGTTTCGGCGCTCTGGTGGCGTCGGTGGCCGAGCACGCCCGCGCGGTACGGGCCCACGAGGAGTACCCCTTCGAGAACATCGTGGAGACGATGGCCCTGGAACGGGTGCCGGGACGCAATCCGCTCTTCGACGTGCTGGTCGAGGCCGCCGTCTCCGGCACCGACCCGCTGGGCACCGAGGGCCCGGCGGCCGAGCACATCCGTCTCGACAGCGGCGCCGAGGGGTTCGACCTCTCCTTCAGCTTCACCGAGCCGGGGCCCGGCCGCCCGGTCGAGGTGGCGGTCACCTACCGCGAGGACGTCCTGGACGCCGCCACCGCGCGGCGGATCGCCGGGCAGTTCGACCACCTCCTCACCGCTCTGGCCGACGCCCCCTCGGCACCGGTCGGCGCCGTCCCCCTGCTCCCGCCCGGCCAGCGCGCCGCGCTCATCGCGGCGGGCACCGGGCAGCCCCGGCCCACGGCGGGGCCGGACGACACCCTGCTCGACCTCGTGCGCGCCCGCGTCCGGCGCTCACCGGAGGGGCAGGCCGTCATCTGCGGCGAGAGCGTCCTCAGCTACCGCGACCTCGACCGCGGGGCCGATGCCCTCGCCGCCCGTATCGCCGCGGCGGCGCCGACCGGACCCGGCCGGGTGGTCGCGGTGCTGTGCGACCGTTCCGAGTGGATGCCGGTGGCGCTGCTCGCCGTACTGAAGACCGGTTCGGCGTTCCTTCCCCTCGATCCGCAGCAGTCGGCGGCCCGGCTGGCCGCCGTCCTCGGCGACAGCGGCGCCGTGGCCGCGGTGACGTCGCCGGACTTCACGCGGGTGGCGGCGGACCAGGGCCTGCCCACCGTGACCGTCGGCGGACCGGACGACGAGGCCCCCGGAGCGGAGCGCGACGCGCCCGGGCAGGGCGCGCCGACCGGGCTCCGCCGCGCGGGCCCCGGCGACCTCGCCTACGTTGTGTACACCTCCGGTTCCACCGGTACGCCCAAGGGCGTCATGGTGGAGCACAGCGGCATCGTCAACTCCGTACGTTTCCGGGTGGCGCACTACGGGCTCGACGCCGAGGGGGCCGTCCTCCAGGTCGACCCCATCCACGCCGACGCGGGCATCGTCGACGTGTTCAGCGCGCTCGCCTCGGGCGCGCCCATGGTGATCGTCACCCGGGACCAGCTCCTCACGCCGGAGGACGTGGCCGCCGTCATGCGGCGGCATCCCATCCGCCATGTGCTGCTCGTGCCGAGCCTGTACCACGTGCTCCTGGACGAGGTCGGACCGGCCTTCCGTGAGGTGCGCGAGGTCGTGCTCGGCGGCGAGCGGGTCACCCGGGCCCTGGCCGCGCGGCACGCCCGCCTGCTGCCCGGGGTCCGCCTCTACAACGAGTACGGTCCCGCCGAGGACAGTGTCCTGACCACGGTGGAGACGGTCGTCGCACCAGACGCACCGGGCGAAGGGGCGTCCCCCACCGTCTCCGGCGACGCCTCCATCGGCCGCCCGCTGCCCGGCAAGTGGGTGGATCTGCTCGACGCGCGCGGCGAACTCGTCCCCCTGGGCGCGCCGGGCGAACTCTGCGTGGGCGGCGCGGGTCTGGCCCGCGGCTATCTCGGCGACGCGGAGCTGACCGCCGCCCGCTTCACGTCCAGCCGGGTGCGCCCCGGCGAGCGCATGTACCGCACCGGAGACCTGGCCCGCCGACTGCCCGACGGACGTCTTGAGTACCTGGGCCGGACCGACGACCAGCTCAAGATCCGGGGCAACCGGGTGGAGCCCAACGAGGTGGCCGCGGTCCTCGCCGAAGCACCGGGCCTGCGCAACGCCGCGGTGCTCCCCGCGCCCGGCCCCGACGGCGAACCGCGCCTCGTGGCCTACGTGGTCGGCGACACCGGCGAGGCGGCGCTCCGGCAGCACCTCACGGCGCGGCTGCCCGCGTACATGATGCCCGCCGCCTTCGTGTACCTGAGCGCCCTTCCCGTCGCGGCGGGCATCATGTACGCG
>NZ_JASKYR010001034.1:0-1861 GCF_041028215.1 Streptomyces flavofungini | reverse complement strand
CGTGTACGGCGCGGGGCGTGGGCGTTGGGCGTTGGGTGTGGGCGTTGGCTGTGATGTGTGCGGATGCCCGGAGCGGGGTGCGGTGGTGGGTGGCGACGGCGGTGGTGTCGCCCGTCATGCCCCTATGCAACACGAAGGGTCTGACATCCGGGTGAGGCTGTGGATAACCCTTGGCGTGCCCCTGCTCAGGGTTATCCACAGGGGTAACCGGAGTCTCAACATCCGCGGCAGAGTCGGGGCATGACGAATCACAGCGAAGCAGTCGGCCCGATCGAGCCCAACGAGCCAACGCGGTTTGGCGAGTCGATCACACCCGAGAAGGCGACGCCCCCGAGCGAGCCGATCGTGCCCGAGAAGACGTCGCGCTTGGGCAAGCCGATCGTGCCCGAGAAGACGTCGCGCTTGGGCAAGCCGATCACCCCCGATAAGACGGCGCGTGTGGTCGCCCCGCGCCCACCCGAGAAGGCGATGCGCATGGGCGACCCTGTCACCCTGGGCGCTCCGACACACACCGGCGACCAGCTCAACGAGCCGATGGTCACCCTGCGAACCCCGGCCGAACTGGCGGACGCCTTGCCGTATCTGCTCGGCTTCAAGCCCGAGGACAGCATCGTCCTCATCGCCCTGCACGGCGAGCGCGGGCGCTTCGGCGGCCGCGTCCGGCTCGGCATCCCCGAGCGCGCGGAGGACTGGACGTGCGTCGCCGAGCAGCTGGCCCAAGTGCTGGTGGGCGGTTGCGAGCGGCGGGGAGACCGCCCTGACGGCATCGTCGCCTTCCTCTGCCGCGAGCCAGGCCCCGGCGGTTCCGGACAGCGCGTCATGGAGCGCCTGCGACCGCTCGCGCAAGTGCTGCGTACGGCTTGTGGTGCCCTGGACGTGCCGGTCTTCGAGGTCGTGTGCATCTCCGACCACCGTTTCTGGACCTACTGCTGCCCGGACACCCGCTGCTGCCCGCCGGAAGGCATCCCCCTGCTCAGGCCCGGCACCTCGGTCCTGGCCGCCGCATCGACGTACATGGGAGTCCGAGTGGATGCCACCCAGAGCGATATCAGGAGCCGACTTACGCCATGGGCGGCCGACGGTGTGGCGGAGCAGGAGCGCGCACTCGACGCCGCGAGCCTCTCGCTCATTCCCCGGATGATGATCGAGGAGGACGAAGGCACCGCCTGGGAGACGCTCGACCTGGCGCGCCGCATCATGGCCCGGCTGGCCGACGCCCCAGGCGCGTCCGGCACGTTGGCGGCGGACAGCAGGGACGACATGCTCATCGCACACGACGAGGCGGCCGCGCTCATCATCGGCCTCCAGGTGCGGACGACGCGTGATCGCGCCGCCGCCTGGATGGAGGGCGACGTGGCCCCTGCTGCCCTGCGGCTCTGGAGGGCACTGTCACGACGCTGCGTCGGCGCATACGCGGAGCACGCGGCGGCACCCCTGTCCCTGGCGGGCTGGGTGGCCTGGTCCCTCGGCGACCTCGTAGAAGGTCAAGAGGGCCTGGACATGGCGCTGCGCGCCGACCCGGAGTACATGTTCGCCCTGCTACTGCACCGCGCCTGCAACGACGGTATGGATCCGGAGTCCATCCGGCGCTGCCTGCGGGCCAAGAGCGACGGCGGCGACGCCCGCGAAGCCGCCGCTTCCCGGGGACCTTCGAAGCAAGGCATCTCAGCTGAGGACAAAGCCCCACATGGCGCGTCAGCGCAGGACGCTCCGCCGAGCGCTTCAGCGGAGGACGCCCCGCCGAGCGCTTCAACGGGTGACGAAGCCGCACAGGACCGATCCACGCACAACGAACCGCCGCAGGGCACGTCACCGGAGAACCAAGCGCCGCAGAGTCGATCCGCAGATGACGGCCCCACCC
>NZ_JASKYR010001033.1:0-2088 GCF_041028215.1 Streptomyces flavofungini | reverse complement strand
GACCGGCGGGAGGCGATGCCTCAATAGCGATGCGCACCGGCGAGCGCGGCCCGCATCCGCTCCGCCGGAGCCGCGCGATCCTGTGCCTCGTAGAGCGCCAGGGCCTCCTGCCGCGCCCGGCGGGCCGGACCGGCCTCGCCCAGGGCGTCGTGGCTCTCGGCCAGGTTGGCGAGGGTGTCCGCCTCGTTGGAGGCGTCCGCGTGCTCGCGGAAGAGCACCAGGGCCCGCCGGTAGTACTCCACGGCCCGTGTGAACCGCCCCGTCCGGTGCGCGATGTAGCCCAGGCTGTCCAGGGTGGAGGCGGCATCGGAGGGGCGGCCGTGCTCGTCGTACAGGCGCAGCGCCTGCTCGCAGTGGGCGCGCGCCTCCTCGTGGTGGCCGAGCTGGGCCTTCATCCAGCCGACCGCGTTGAGCTGGTTGGCCAGCCAGTTCTGGTTGCCGATGCGCTGGTAGAGGGTGAGGGCGCGCAGCGCGTGCTCCAAGGCGCGTTCGTCGTCGCCCCGCTGCTCCCAGACGCGCCCGAGGGTGCGGCAGATGTGCGCCTGGCCCGCGGTGTCATCGGTGCGCTCGGCGAGGGCGAGGGCCCGGCCGAGATGGTCCAGGGCCTCGGCGTGCTCGCCGGTGAGGGAGCGGGCGTGCCCGTAGCGCCAGTGGGCCAGGGCCCTGGGGGCGGGGTCCTCGCCGTGCTGTCCGGCCGCGGTCAGGGCGGCCCGCCAGACGGTGAGGTACTCGGCGAGGTGGTAGCCGCCCTGGTGGTACGAGATGAGCGACCAGGCCAGCTGCCAGACCTGCGGGCGGCGGCCGGTGGCGAGGGCGAGGGACTGCACGGCGAGCAGGCAGGCGTGCTCCTCGTCGAACCACCGCAGCGCGGCCGCGGTGTCCGTGAAGTCCAGCGGGGCGCTGCCGGGCGCCGCGGGCTCAAGGGCGGTGTCGAACGGCGTATGCGGGCCGTCCAGGCACCGGTTGGCCGCGTAGGCGGTGTGGACGTAGAAGTCGACCAGGCGGGTCAGCGCGGCGTCGCCGTCCTGGCCGGGCTGCTCCCGCGCCAGTTCGGCGGCGTAAAGGCGCACCAGGTCGTGCGTCCGGTAGCGGCCGGGGCGCTCCTGCCGCACCAGGTGCGCGGACTCCAGTTCCGTGAGCAGGGCCCGGGTGCGGGTCCGGGGCAGTGCGGCGAGCCCGGCCGCCGCGGCGAGGCCGATGTCAGGGCCCGGGGCCAGGCCGAGGTGGACGAAGAGGGTGCCCGCCGACGCGCTGAGCGCGCGGTGGGAGGCGGCGAAGGCGGCGCGGAGGCTCGCGGTGAGGTCGCCGACGTCCAGCGCGTCGAGGCGGTCGTCGGACCGGTCCAGCTCCGCGGCCAGGACCGACAGCGGGAAGTCCGGGTGGTTGGCGGCGCGGGCTGCGACGATCCCGAGGGCGAGCGGCAGCCCCGCGCAGTGGTCGATCAGGGCGGCCACGGACTCCGGTTCGGCCTCCACCCTCCGCGCGCCGAGATGGCCGACCAGCAGGCGGTGGGCCTCGTCCCGGCCGAGGACGTCCAGCGGCACCAACCGGGCGCCGTGCGTGGCCACCAGGGCGGTCAGGCGGCTGCGGCTGGTGATCACCACGGTGCACGAGGGGCTGCCCGGAAGCAGGGGGCGGACCTGGTCGGCGTCCCGCGCGTCGTCCAGGAGGATCAGCATGCGCCGCCCGGCGACCAGGCTCCGGTACAGCGCCGCCTGTGCCTCCGGATCGGCGGGGACGCTGTCCGCGTCGGCGTGCAGGGCGTCGAGGAAACCGCGCAGCACCAGCGCCCCCGGCATCGGCTGCTCGGCCGGGTCGAAGCCGCGCAGGTTCACATAGAGCTGCCCGTCGGGGAACCGGTCGGCGTTCTCGTGTGCCCAGCGCAGGGCCAGCCAGGTCTTGCCGAGCCCGCCGATGCCGCCGATCGCGGAGATCACCATGGTTCTGCCGGGTCCGCTGGGTCCGCCGGTTCCGCCGCCTGCGGACGACGAGGCGTCAAGTGCGTCGGTCAGCAGGTCCAGTTCCTTGGCGCGCCCGGTGAAGACGGCCGGTGGAGCGGGGAGTTGACGTGGTGCGGGGAGCCGGGAC
>NZ_JASKYR010001032.1:0-2215 GCF_041028215.1 Streptomyces flavofungini | reverse complement strand
TGGACGACATCTCCGCGGCCCAGCAGCAGATGAACGCGATCACGCGGCTGCGCTCGGGCCGGGTGCGGGTCTGTGCCTTCCCCAGCGCCAACGCCACCCTCATCCCGGAGGCCCTGGCCAGGCTCGCCTCCGGCCACCCCGGGGTCCGCGTCGAGCTCCTTGAGGACGAGCCGCCGGAGTCGCTGCGGCGCGTGGTGCGTGGCGAGTGCGACATCACCCTCGCCTTCACCTATCCCGGGCTGCACGAAGAGGTGCCGGACGAGCTGGTGGAGATCCGGCTCATGGAGGACCAGCTCACCGTTCTGCTGCCCACCGGGCACCCCATGGCACGCCGCCGCTCGGTCAAGCTCGCCGAGCTGGCGGAGGAGCGGTGGATAGCCGGGTGCCCGCGTTGCCGGGCCAACTTCCTGCACGAGTGCGCAGAGCTGGGCTTCGCGCCCGAGATCGCCTTCACCACCGACGACAACCTCGTGGTGCAGAGCCTGGTCGCCGAGGGACTCGGCGTCGCGATGATGCCGGGGCTCGTCCTGAACTTCCTCTGCCACCGCAAGGTGACGGGGCGCGCCCTCGATCCCGCGTCCCGGCGCCAGGTGTCCGCGTACGTCCTCAAGGACCATCTGCGCATCCCCGCAACGGCCCTGGTCCTCGAAGAGCTGAAGACGGTGGCGGCCAACCGCGTCGGCTGCTGAGCGGCCGCTGAGCGCTTGTCGGGCGGGCGTTGGCGCCGGGATGCGTGTCGCCCGTGCGGCACCGGCGCGTCAGGGGTGCGTCACGGGTGCGTCACGGGTGCGTCAGCCATAAGCGGAAGTTGCGGGGATGCGAAACAACTGTCGTTGGACGTGATGGATCAGGCGGCGCGACGCTGCCCCTATGAGCACTCCGACCGCGTACCGGGCAGCCCGGACCACAGAGCGCCTCGACACCCTCGTCGCCGACGTCCGGGAGGCGGTCGGGCGCGGCCTGCCCCCCGACCTGACCGCGTACCTGGTCGGCGAGCGGCTCGCCCCGCACCTCGGGGCGGCCGACCTGCTCACCGGCGAGCAGCGCGAGGGCGACCCCGAGCGCTACCGCCAGCACGTCCTGCACGCCGAGCACGACGGCAGCTTCTCCGTCGTCGCCCTGGTCTGGCTGCCGGGGCAGCGGACCTCCGTCCACGACCATGTGTCGTGGTGCGTCACGGGCGTGCACGAGGGCGAGGAGCACGAGCGGCGCTACCGCCTCGTGCCCGCCGCAGGGGACGGCGGCACGGCCCGCCTCGTCGCCACCGAGGACGTCGTCAATCCGCAGGGCGCCGTCTGCGGCTTCGCGCCGCCCGGCGACATCCACCGGGTGTGGAACGCCTGCGGCACCCGCGCGATATCGATCCACATCTACGGCGCGGACATCGCCCGCCTCGGCAGCAGCGTCCGCCGGGTGTACGAACTGCCGGCCGACCGGTAATGGCGCTCCTCGGGGAACGCGCGAAGTCACCTGCGGCGGCGGCTCCCGCACATCTGCGCCGCCCGCACGGCAAGCTGCCGGGCCTCGGCCTCGCCGCCCTCGGGGTGGCCGTCGCCTGGGGCGTGCACCGGCTCGTGCCCGGCGTCCCGATGCTCACCGCCGCCGTGGTCCTCGGTGTGGTGGCCGCCCATCTGCCCGGCGCCGTCCACGCCTGGGTGCGCGGCCCCGGCAAGGCGGGGCTCAGCTTCGCGGGGAAGCGGCTGATGCGGGTCGGCATCGTGCTCCTCGGCCTGAAACTGAGCCTGGACGACGTGCTCGGGCTCGGCTGGGCCTCGGTCGTGATGGTGCTCTGCGTGGTCGCCGTCACCTTCTTCGGCACCTGGTGGCTCGGCCGCCGCATGGGCCTGCCCGGCGACCAGCCGCTGCTGATCGCCACCGGCTACTCGATCTGCGGCGCGTCCGCGATCGGCGCGGTCAGCGAGGTCTCCGAGAGCGACGAGCGGGACACCGCCACCTCGGTGGCCCTGGTGACCCTCTGCGGGACCCTCGCGATCGCCGTGCTCCCGCTGCTCCAGCACCCGCTGGGGCTCGGCGACGCGGAGTTCGGGCGCTGGGTCGGGGCGAGCGTGCACGACGTCGGGCAGGTCGTGGCGACCGCGCAGACCGCGGGCCCGGGGGCGCTCGGCGACGCGGTCCTGGTCAAGCTGATGCGGGTGGCGCTGCTCGCGCCGCTCGTCGCCGCGGTCGCCCTCTCGGTGCGGGCGCGGGCCAGGGC
>NZ_JASKYR010001031.1:0-2654 GCF_041028215.1 Streptomyces flavofungini | reverse complement strand
CGCTCACCGTGTCCGGCGCCAAGTACCAGCTCTGGGCCATCCCGGTCTCCCTGCGCGGGCGCAAGAAGGCGGCGCGCAGGCAGGCGCAGGCCGCCGCTGCGGGCGACCCGGCGACGAGCAGCAGGCCCTTCCTCGACCCGAACGCGAAGCAGGAGCGGGAAGCCGGGGAGCAGGAAGCGGGCCCTGGGGAAGTAGACGCCGCTGCTGCCCAGCACGATCGTGAGCAGCAGGCCGCTGAAGACGAGCAGGGGGAGCGGCTGCCGGTCGCCCGCCGACAGGACGAAGAGCACGAGCGAGCCCAGCAGGGTCGCCGTCACCACCGCCACGAACAGCGCGGGGCGCTCGGTGACGAACACATCCCGCATCCGCCGCAGCGTCCCCACACCGCCGTCCCACTCGTTGCGCCACAGCTTCTGCACGGCGAGGTAGCCGTCCCAGCGCCCGAGCCGCAGGCCCACCCAGCCGACGTACGACAGCCAGCCGAGGGGCGCGAGGACGGCGCCGACGAGCGGGCGCGGAGGCAACGCCTCGCGCGCGGAGCGGGCCCGCCACAGGGCGTGCAGGGCCGCCAGGGACACCGCCGCGGCCACCGCCACGCCCGTGGGCCGCGTGAGGCCCGCGAGGGCCGCGAGGGAGCCCGCCCACAGCCAGCGCTCCCTGAGCACCGCGTACAGCGACCACGCGCACAGGGCCGTGAAGAGGGACTCCGTGTAGCCCATCCACTGCACGAGCGCGACCGGCAGGCACCCCCAGGCCACGGCGAGCAGGACCCCGGCCCTGCGGCCGTGCAGCAGGTCGCCCACCGCGAAGATCCCCCACGCCGCGAGCAGCGAGGCGGCCAGCGAGACCGTCAGACCCGCGGCCCCCCTCGGCAGCCAGGGCAGCACGGCGTCGCCCGCCCGCACCAGCAGCGGATACAGCGGGAAGAAGGCCAGGTTGTTGCCGTCGATCCGGGTGCCGAGCTCCTGGGCGTAACCGTCGCTCGCGATCCGCAGGTACCAGTCGCAGTCCCAGGACTCCATGAGCAGATGCCGCACCCCCCGGTGGTCGCGGTGCGCCCACACGGTGAACACCAGCAGGCCGACGCCGCGCACGGCCGCGTATCCGGCGAGGGCGGGCGAGGCGTAGCGGGCCGCGCGTGCCGCGCGCGCCATGCGGGCCCCGGAGGCGGGCGCCGCGTCACGCGGCCCCCTCGACGCCGGGACGCGCGTCGGGGCGGCGGTCGGGGGGTCGGAGAATCCGTATGGCACTGCGGCGGCTCCCGGAACGTGAAAGTGCGCTACCGGACACCCCTTCCTGGGGGACCGGCAGCGCACCGGGGCACTGCGGCGGTTGCCACGCCGGAATCACCCGTGGGGGTGGTCCGGCCGCCGCCGCGGAGGCCGCGTCAGATGCCCGCAGCCGCCGAGAGGTCACGCTTGACGGCCGTGAGGAGCTCGCCCGCCCGCGCGCGGGCCGCGGGCAGTCCGGCCTTGTCCGGCACCGGGACGACGACCTCCAGGTAGCACTTGAGCTTGGGCTCGGTGCCGCTGGGGCGGACGATGACGCGGGCGCCGTCCAGGGTGTAGCGCAGACCGTCCGTGGGCGGCAGTGTCTCCGTGCCGCGCGTCAGGTCCTCCGCCCTGGTGACGGGCAGGCCCGCCAGCTCCGTCGGCGGCTGCTCGCGCAGGCGGCGCATCGCGTCCGCGATCAGGGACAAATCCTCGACGCGGACCGAGAGCTGGTCGGTGGCGTGCAGACCGTGCTCCACCGCCAGGTCGTCGAGCAGGTCGAGGAAGGTGCGGCCGTCCTCCTTCAGCTCGGACGCCAGCTCGGTGAGCAGGAGCGCCGCGGTGATGCCGTCCTTGTCGCGCACGCCCTCGGGGTCGACGCAGTAACCGAGCGCCTCCTCGTAGCCGTAGCGCAGGCCGTCGACGCGGGCGATCCACTTGAAGCCGGTCAGCGTCTCCTCGTACGGCAGGCCCGCCTTGGCCGCGATCCGGCCGAGCAGGGAGGAGGAGACGATCGACTCGGCGAAGGTCCCCCGGGCGCCGCGCCCGACCAGGTGCGCGGCGAGCAGGGCGCCGACCTCGTCGCCGCGCAGCATCCGCCAGTCGCCGCCGTCCCGCACGGCCGCCGCGCAGCGGTCCGCGTCCGGGTCGTTGGCGATGACCAGGTCGGGGGCGGGGTCCGTACGGGCCGCCGTCGCGAAGGCCAGGTCCATCGCGCCCGGCTCCTCCGGGTTCGGGAACGCGACCGTCGGGAAGTCGGGGTCCGGCTCGGCCTGCTCGGCGACGAGGACCGGGGCGGGGAAGCCCGCGCGCTCGAACGCCGCGAGGAGGGTGTCCTTGCCGACGCCGTGCATCGCCGTGTAGACGGCGCGGGCGGTGCGGGGGGACCCCGGGGCCAGGACGGCGTCCGTGCGGGCCAGATAGGCCGCCAGGACGTCGTCGCCGAGGGTCTCCCAGCCGCTCTCGGGGCGCGGGACGTCGTCCAGGGCGCCGACCGCGTCGATCGCGGCGGCGATCTCCGCGTCCGCGGGCGGCACGATCTGGGAGCCGTCGCCCAGGTAGACCTTGTAGCCGTTGTCACGCGGGGGGTTGTGGCTCGCCGTCACCTCGACGCCCGCCGCGGCGCCGAGATGGCGTATGGCGAAGGCGAGCACGGGGGGGGGC
>NZ_JASKYR010001030.1:0-2791 GCF_041028215.1 Streptomyces flavofungini | reverse complement strand
GGGCTCGGGCGGCACTGTGTGCGGGCCGCTCCCGAGCTGCTCGCGCTCGGCGCGCTGAAGCACGCGCCGCCGCTCACGGCCACGCTGGTGGGCGGCGCGGCCGAGGAGGCGGGCCGCCGCCGGGCCCTGGAGGAGCCCGGTTCCGTACGGCCCAGGGACGTCGGCCGGGCGCGGCTGCTCATCGGGCAGGGGCGCACGGGTGAGGCGTCCGCGCTGCTGCGGGAGATCATCGCGGAGGCGCGGGAGCTGCTCGAAGGCCTCGGCCAGGAACGCCAGGCACCCGCCCAGACCTCCGCTCGTACCTCCGCCCACATCCCCGCTCCCACCCCCGCTCCCCCGGAGGAGCCGCACCCCGTGCCCGAGCTCGACCGTGCGTCCCGGCGGCAGCTCGCCCGCGCCCAGTCGCTGCTCTCGCTCGGCCACTATGACCACGCCGTGCAGGCCGCGCACATCGCCTGGCAGGACGCGGCGACCAGACCGACCGGTGCCGACATGCTGGACGCCATGATCGACGTGCACTGCGCGGCGGCCATGGCCGACATGTCACCGGAGCACTTCGCCGACGCCGAGCGGTGGCTCAACTGCGCGTACGGACACGATCCGACGAACGTACGGGTGCGCGGTCTGCTCGCCGAGCGCACCTACCGGCACGCCGTGGAGCTGGACCGGCGCGCCGAGCGGGATGAGGCGATTGAGGCCCTGGGGAAGTGTCTGACGTGGGACCCTGAACACGCCGCCGCCGAGGCGCTGTTGCGGCGGCTGAACCGCGACGGCAGGAACCGGCGTGGCAGGGGGGACGTCCTCGGCTAGAAGACCCAAGGACCCGCTTCTTGTGCCATCCCCGTGAAGTCTGGGAGGAAAGCGCTTGACGCCCGCACAACTGCTCGACAAGGCCTCGATCATCGCGGAGTTGCGGCGCCTCGCGGCCCTGCCCGAGCTGTCACCGCGCGCCGCCGAACTGGATGCGCTGCACAAGGATCTGGGCTCGATGACGCGGCTCGACCAGTGGGCGGAGATCGACCTCGTCCAGGCCTACGTACGGCCGGAGAGCGTGACCTCACCGTCCGAACAGACGTCCGGCAAGCATGACCGTCTGCTTGAGGCGGCGCTCGGGGTGCTGGTCTTCGTGCCGCTCCTGATCACCTGGTTCGGCCTGCGGGAGGCCGTGCGGGCGTACGGGGAACTGGCCAAGGAGGAGCCCAGGCAGGCGACGCGCCCCTTTCTCCAGCTCTGGCAGTCGGGCTTCGGCGGGCATCTGTCGTCGTTCGGCCGCTTCGAGAACGTGGCCCTGATGGCCGTTCTCCTCATCGCCCTGCTGGTGCTGCTCTCCGTCTGGCACGCGCGCGTGCGGGTGCGTGCCGACCGGGACGAGTCGGCGCAGGAGGCCGCGAGGGAGCGGGTCTGCGGCGAACTGGCCTCGGTTCTCACCCGTACGCAGTTGCTCCTCGCCCCGCACCGCAGCGCCTCGCCGCAGCAGTTCGGGGCGGAGCTGACGAAGGCCGCCAAGGAGATGGGGGACCTCGTCGCGAAGGCGGCGCAGAACCACCAGGCGCTCGGCGGCGCCACGGCGGCCGTGGGGCGGGCCACGGACGCGCTGAAGAGCGCGGCGCTTGCCCTGAGCACGGAGATCCCCAAGCTCGGGAGCGTCGCGGACCGCATCGACACCACGCTGCACAACGGCACGGCCGAGACCGCCAAGGCCGGGCGGGCCAACGCGGTCGCCGCCGGGAAGATCGCCGGTCAGGTCAAGGCGGCGGGCGACACGGTGGAGGCCTCCCTGAAGACCCTGGTCGCCGCGCAGCAGTCGCTGGTGGCGAGGTCGGAATCGGTGGTGAAGGCCACCGAACAGGCCTCCCAGGCACTGGTCGCCAGCACCGGCCGCACGAGCGACGCGGTGGACGGCATGCGCGAGGCGACCGAGCGCTGGGACGCGGCGGCGGCGCACTGGCAGGACGCGGCGGCCCGCCTGGACGCCCGCATGGACTCCCTCGCCGTGGCGATGTCACTCCCCACCACCACATACACCGCGAACGGCACCACCCAGGCCTCCGGCCCACCACCCGGCACCAACGGAACGCACGTAGCCGGAGCACCGGGGACGGGCCGGGTGACGTCCCCGGGGTACGCGCCCGACGCGGGGCACGCGGGGACCAGCGGCTATGCGCCCGGCGCGGGCGGGAGCACCGGGTACGCCTCCGACGTGGGCGAGGGCGCCACCGGGTACGCGTCCGGCGCGGGCGGGACCTCCAGCGGGTACGCACCCGACGCGGGGCACAGGGGGACCAGCGGATATGCGCCCGACGCGGGGCACAGGGTGACCAGCGGGTATGCGCCCGACGCGGGCGGGACCTCCGCCAACCACTCGCCCGGCGCGGGCCGAGCAGCCACCGGCCGCTCGGCCGATGCGGGCCACGGGGCAACCACCGGATACTCGCCCGGCGCAGGCGGGGCCCCCACCAGCAACTCACCCGACACCGGCGGCACCTCCTCCGGCTACTCCCCCGGCACCGGACCCGACCGCCGCTACTCGCCCGACAGCAGCACCTCGCCCAGCGCGACGCGCCGCACCACCGGCGACGGCACCCGCACGCCAGGCAGCGCCTACGCACCCCGCGACGGCCACTCTCCGGGCACGGCGTACTCACCCGACGAGGCCGCCACACCCGGCACGGCGTACTCACCGAGCGACGCCGGACCGTCCCGCACGGCGTACTCGCCCCGTGACGCCACGACACCCGGCACCCCCTGTCCACCCGCCGACGCCGCCGTGACACCCAACGCCCCCCGCATC
>NZ_JASKYR010000103.1:0-15591 GCF_041028215.1 Streptomyces flavofungini | reverse complement strand
CCCTGGTGCCGGTCGGCGTGGAGAACTGGCCCTGCGAGGTCAGCTACGACCTGGACAGCGTCCTCGCCAAGTCCGACGCCGTGATGATGCTGCGGGTGCAGCGCGAGCGCATGAACGCCGCGTTCTTCCCCACCGAGCGGGAGTACTCCCGCCGCTACGGCCTGGACGGCGAGCGCATGGCGAAGATGCCGTCGCACGCCATCGTGATGCACCCGGGCCCCATGGTCCGCGGCATGGAGATCACCGCCGAGGTCGCCGACTCCGACCGCTGCACGGTCGTCGAGCAGGTCGCCAACGGCGTCTCCATCCGCATGGCCGTCCTCTATCTGCTCCTTGGCGGCAACGAGCCCGCCGTCACCCACACCCGCACCGAGGAGAACAAGTAACCATGAGCAAGATCCTGATCCGTGGTGCGAAGGTGCTCGGCGGCGAGGCGCGGGACGTCCTGATCGACGGCGAGACGATCGAGGCCGTCGGCACCGGGCTCTCCGCCGAGGGCGCCACCGTCGTCGAGGCCGGCGGCAAGGTGCTCCTGCCTGGCCTCGTCGACCTCCACACCCACCTGCGCGAACCCGGCCGCGAGGACTCCGAGACCGTGCTGACCGGCACCCGGGCCGCCGCCTCCGGCGGCTACACCGCCGTGTTCGCCATGGCCAACACCTTCCCCGTGGCCGACACCGCGGGCGTCGTCGAGCAGGTCTACCGGCTCGGCAAGGAGTCCGGCTACTGCGACGTGCAGCCCATCGGCGCCGTCACCGTAGGCCTTGAGGGCAAAAAGCTCGCCGAGCTGGGCGCCATGCACGAGTCGGCCGCAGGCGTCACCGTCTTCTCCGACGACGGCAAGTGCGTCGACGACGCCGTGATCATGCGCCGCGCCCTGGAGTACGTGAAGGCCTTCGGCGGCGTCGTCGCCCAGCACGCGCAGGAGCCGCGCCTCACCGAGGGCGCCCAGATGAACGAGGGCGTCGTCTCCGCCGAGCTCGGCCTCGGCGGCTGGCCCGCGGTCGCCGAGGAGTCGATCATCGCCCGCGACGTGCTGCTCGCCGAGCACGTCGGGTCCCGCGTCCACATCTGCCACCTCTCGACCGCCGGGTCCGTGGAGATCGTGCGCTGGGCCAAGTCCCGCGGCATCGACGTGACGGCCGAGGTCACCCCGCACCACCTCCTCCTCACGGATGAGCTGGTCCGCTCCTACAACCCCGTCTACAAGGTCAACCCGCCGCTGCGCACCGAGCGCGACGTCATGGCCCTGCGCGAGGCCCTCGCCGACGGCACGATCGACATCGTCGCCACCGACCACGCCCCGCACCCGCACGAGGACAAGGACTGCGAGTGGGCCGCGGCCGCCATGGGCATGGTCGGCCTGGAGACCGCGCTCTCCGTCGTCCAGCAGACGATGGTGGAGACCGGCCTGCTGACCTGGGAGGCCGTCGCCGACCGCATGTCCGCCAAGCCCGCGCGGATCGGCGGGGCCACCGGCCACGGACGCCCCGTCTCGGCAGGTGAGCCCGCGAACCTCGTCCTGGTCGATGCCGATTACCGTGGGGAAGTGGACCCCGCGAGCTTCGCCTCGCGCAGCCGCAACACTCCCTACGAGGGCCGTGAGCTGCCGGGCCGCGTCACGCACACGTGGCTCAGGGGTCGGGCCACGCTCGTCGACGGGAAGCTCGCGTGACAACTCTTCTGCAACTGGCCGCCGAGAAGGAATCGGCGGACGTGACCGACTGGGCCGCGCGCCTCGGCTGGGTCGTCGGCCTGCTGCTCTTCATCGCGCTCGTCTACTGGCTGATGCGCGAGGGCTGGAAGTGGCGGGGCACGCTCCAGGGCGACCTGCCCGAGCTGCCCGCCGCGCCGGACGAGCCGGGCCCGGCGAGACTGGAGCTGACCGGCCGCTATCACGGCTCCACCACGGCCGGGCAGTGGCTCGACCGCATCGTGGCGCACGGCCTCGGCACCCGCAGCAAGGCCGAGCTGACGCTCACCGACGCGGGCCTGGACGTCGTACGCCCCGGCGCGGCCGACTTCTTCATCCCGGCGGCGCGACTGCGCGAGGCCCGGCTCGACAAGGGCATCGCGGGCAAGGTCCTCGCCGAGGGCGGTCTGCTGATCGTCACCTGGGAGCACGGCGAGAAGCTGCTCGACTCCGGCTTCCGCTCGGACCACGCGGCCGAGCACGCGGAGTGGGTCGAGGCCATCAACGGCATGGCAGGACCCGGCAACAACCTGATCACTACGCCAAGCACGACAAGCACGACGGAAGGCACCGCACGATGACGACCTCCACCAGGGGAGCCAGCAAGGTTCCCGCCGTACTCGTCCTGGAGGACGGCCGCATCTTCCGCGGACGTGCCTACGGGGCCGTGGGGGAGACCTTCGGCGAAGCGGTGTTCTCCACCGGCATGACCGGCTACCAGGAGACGCTCACCGACCCCTCGTACCACCGGCAGGTCGTCGTCATGACGGCCCCGCACGTCGGCAACACCGGCGTCAATGACGAGGACCCCGAGTCCAGGCGCATCTGGGTCGCCGGCTACGTGGTGCGCGACCCCGCGCGCGTGACCTCCTCCTGGCGCTCCCGGCGCACCCTGGACGAGGAGCTCGCCGAGCAGGGCGTCGTCGGCATCAGCGGCATCGACACCCGCGCGCTCACCCGCCATCTGCGCGAGCGCGGCGCCATGCGCGTCGGCATCTTCTCCGGCGAGGCGCTCGCCGACGACACGGCGCTGCTCGCCCGCGTCAAGGAGGCCCCCCAGATGGTGGGCGCGAGCCTGTCCGCCGAGGTCGCCACCACCGAGCCCTACGTGGTGCCCGCCATCGGCGGCAAGAAGTTCACCGTCGCCGCCCTGGACCTCGGCATCAAGGGCATGACGCCGCACCGCATGGCCGAGCGCGGCATCGAGGTGCACGTGCTGCCCGCCACCGCCACGCTCGACGACGTGTACGCGGTCAACCCGGACGGCTTCTTCCTGTCGAACGGCCCCGGCGACCCCTCCACGGTGGACCTGACCGTGGTCAAGGGCGTCCTGGAGCGCAGGACGCCGCTCTTCGGCATCTGCTTCGGCAACCAGATCCTCGGCCGCGCCCTCGGCTTCGGCACGTACAAGCTGAAGTACGGCCACCGCGGCATCAACCAGCCGGTGCAGGACCGCACGACCGGCAAGGTCGAGGTCACCGCGCACAACCACGGCTTCGCCGTCGACGCCCCGCTCGACAGGGTCAGCGACACCCCCTACGGACGCGCCGAGGTCTCCCACGTCTGCCTGAACGACCAGGTGGTGGAGGGTCTCCAGCTCCTCGACCAGCCCGCGTTCAGCGTCCAGTACCACCCCGAGGCGGCCGCGGGCCCGCACGACGCCGCGTACCTCTTCGACCGCTTCGTTTCCCTGATGACCGCAGAAGGAGCCCAGCGTGCCTAAGCGCACCGATATCCAGTCCGTCCTGGTCATCGGCTCCGGTCCGATCGTCATCGGCCAGGCCGCCGAGTTCGACTACTCAGGCACCCAGGCGTGCCGCGTGCTGAAGTCCGAGGGACTGCGCGTCATCCTCGTCAACTCCAACCCGGCGACGATCATGACCGACCCGGAGATCGCCGACGCCACGTACGTCGAGCCCATCACCCCGGAGTTCGTCGAGAAGATCATCGCCAAGGAGCGCCCCGACGCGCTGCTGCCCACCCTCGGCGGCCAGACGGCCCTGAACACGGCCATCTCGATGCACGAGCAGGGCGTCCTCGAGAAGTACGGCGTCGAGCTCATCGGCGCCAATGTCGAGGCCATCAACAAGGGCGAGGACCGCGACCTCTTCAAGGGCGTCGTCGAAGAGGTCAACAAGAAGATCGGTTACGGCGAGTCCGCCCGCTCGGTCATCTGCCACTCCATGGACGACGTCCTCAAGGGCGTCGACGAGCTCGGCGGCTACCCCGTGGTCGTCCGCCCCTCCTTCACCATGGGCGGCGCCGGTTCCGGCTTCGCCCACGACGAGGAGGAGCTGCGCCGCATCGCGGGACAGGGCCTGACCCTCTCGCCGACCACCGAGGTGCTCCTTGAGGAGTCCATCCTCGGCTGGAAGGAGTACGAGCTGGAGCTGATGCGCGACAAGAACGACAATGTCGTGGTCGTCTGCTCCATCGAGAACTTCGACCCGATGGGCGTGCACACCGGCGACTCGATCACCGTCGCCCCGGCGATGACGCTGACCGACCGCGAGTACCAGATCCTGCGCGACGTCGGCATCGCGATCATCCGCGAGGTCGGCGTCGACACCGGCGGCTGCAACATCCAGTTCGCGGTGAACCCCGAGGACGGCCGGGTCATCGTCATCGAGATGAACCCGCGCGTGTCCCGCTCCTCCGCGCTCGCCTCCAAGGCCACCGGCTTCCCGATCGCGAAGATCGCCGCCAAGCTGGCCGTCGGCTACACGCTGGACGAGATCCCGAACGACATCACCGAGAAGACCCCGGCCTCCTTCGAGCCGACCCTCGACTACGTCGTGGTCAAGGCCCCGCGTTTCGCCTTCGAGAAGTTCCCCTCGGCGGACTCGACCCTGACCACCACCATGAAGTCGGTCGGCGAGGCCATGGCCATCGGCCGCAACTTCACCGAGGCGCTCCAGAAGGCGCTGCGGTCCCTGGAGAAGAAGGGCTCGCAGTTCACCTTCGTCGGCGAGCCCGGCGACAAGGCCGAGCTCCTCGCCGAGGCCGTGCGGCCCACCGACGGCCGCATCAACTCCGTCATGCAGGCCATCCGCGCGGGCGCCACGCCCGAGGAGGTCTTCGACGCCACGAAGATCGACCCGTGGTTCGTCGACCAGCTCTTCCTGATCAAGGAGCTCGCGGACGAGCTCGCCGCAGCCGACCGCCTGGACGCCGACCTGCTCGCCGAGGCCAAGCGGCACGGCTTCTCCGACGCCCAGATCGCCGAAGTGCGCGGCCTGCGCGAGGACGTCGTCCGCGAGGTGCGCCAGACCCTCGGGGTGCGCCCGGTCTACAAGACGGTCGACACCTGCGCCGCCGAGTTCGCCGCGAAGACGCCGTACTTCTACTCCTCCTACGACGAGGAGAGCGAGGTCGCCCCGCGCGAGAAGCCCGCCGTGATCATCCTCGGCTCGGGCCCGAACCGCATCGGCCAGGGCATCGAGTTCGACTACTCCTGCGTGCACGCCTCCTTCGCGCTGAGCGACGCCGGATACGAGACCGTGATGGTCAACTGCAACCCCGAGACCGTCTCCACCGACTACGACACCTCCGACCGGCTCTACTTCGAGCCGCTCACCCTGGAGGACGTCCTGGAGATCGTCCACGCCGAGGCACAGGCCGGGCCGATCGCGGGCGTCATCGTCCAGCTCGGCGGCCAGACCCCGCTGGGCCTCTCGCAGGCCCTCAAGGACAACGGCGTGCCCGTCGTCGGCACCTCGCCCGAGGCCATCCACGCCGCCGAGGACCGCGGCGCCTTCGGCCAGGTGCTCGCCGAGGCCGGTCTCCCCGCGCCGAAGCACGGCACCGCGACGACGTTCGCCGGAGCGAAGGCCATCGCCGACGAGATCGGCTACCCCGTCCTCATCCGCCCGTCGTACGTGCTCGGCGGCCGCGGCATGGAGATCGTGTACGACGAGACCCGCCTCGCCGCGTACATCGAGGAGTCGACCGAGATCAGCCCCTCGCGGCCGGTCCTGGTCGACCGCTTCCTCGACGACGCCATCGAGATCGACGTGGACGCGCTCTACGACGGCACCGAGCTCTACCTCGGCGGCGTCATGGAGCACATCGAGGAGGCCGGCATCCACTCCGGCGACTCGGCGTGCGCGCTGCCCCCGATCACGCTCGGCGGCTTCGACATCAAGCGCCTGCGCGCCTCCACGGAGGCCATCGCCAAGGGCGTCGGCGTACGCGGTCTGATCAACATCCAGTTCGCGATGGCCGGGGACATCCTGTACGTCCTGGAGGCCAACCCGCGCGCCTCGCGCACCGTCCCCTTCACCTCGAAGGCGACCGCGGTGCCGCTGGCCAAGGCCGCCGCCCGGATCTCGCTCGGCGCCACCATCGCCGACCTGCGGGACGAGGGCCTGCTGCCCAAGCGGGGCGACGGCGGCACCCTGCCGATGGACGCGCCGATCTCCGTCAAGGAGGCCGTCATGCCGTGGTCGCGCTTCCGCGACATCCACGGCCGCGGCGTCGACACCGTCCTCGGCCCGGAGATGCGCTCCACCGGCGAGGTCATGGGCATCGACACGGTCTTCGGCACCGCCTACGCCAAGTCGCAGGCGGGCGCCTACGGTCCGCTGCCGACCGGCGGCCGCGCCTTCATCTCGGTCGCCAACCGCGACAAGCGCTCGATGATCTTCCCGGCGCGCGAGCTGGTGGCGCACGGCTTCGAGCTCTTCGCCACCTCCGGCACGGCCGAGGTCCTCAAGCGCAACGGCATAAACGCCACGGTCGTGCGCAAGCAGTCCGAGGGCGAGGGCCCCAACGGCGAGAAGACGATCGTCCAGCTCATCCACGACGGCGGCGTCGACCTCATCGTCAACACCCCCTACGGCACCGGCGGCCGTCTCGACGGCTACGAGATCCGCACGGCGGCCGTCTCCCGGTCCGTGCCGTGCCTCACGACGGTCCAGGCGCTCGCCGCCGCCGTCCAGGGCATCGACGCACTGGGCCGCGGGGACGTGGGCGTGCGCTCACTCCAGGAACACGCGGAGCGTCTGACCGCGGCGCGCGACTAAGGCCGACAGACCTTGGGGGACACCGATCCGGTGTCCCCCTTCTGCTGAGGACACCTCTCATGTACAAGCTCTTCTTCCACCTCGTCTTCCAGAAGATGGACCCGGAGCGGGCCCATTACCTGGCCTTCCGCTGGATCCGGCTCGCCGCCTGCGTCCCGGTGCTGCGCACCTTCGTCGCGGCCGTCCTCGCGCCGCGGTACAAGGAACTGCGCACCGAGGCCCTCGGGCTGCGGATGCACGGGCCCTTCGGGCTCGCGGCGGGCTTCGACAAGAACGCCGTCGCCATCGACGGCTTGTCGATGCTCGGCTTCGACCACGTCGAGATCGGCACGGTCACCGGGGAGGCCCAGCCCGGCAACCCCAGGAAGCGGCTGTTCCGCCTCGTCCCCGACCGCGCGCTGATCAACCGCATGGGCTTCAACAACGACGGCTCCGCCGCCGTCGCGGAGCGCCTCGCCACCCGCAGGCCGGTCTTCAGGACGGTCGTCGGCGTCAACATCGGCAAGACCAAGGTCGTCTCCGAGGAGGCCGCCGCCGCCGACTACGTGAAGTCCGCCGAGCGCCTCGCCCGCCACGCCGACTACCTCGTCGTCAACGTCTCGTCCCCGAACACCCCGGGCCTGCGCAACCTCCAGGCCACCGAGTCGCTGCGGCCCCTGCTGACCGCCGTGCGCGAGGCCGCCGACCGTGCCGTGCCGGGCCGCCGCGTACCGCTCCTGGTCAAGATCGCGCCCGATCTCGCCGACGAGGACGTCGACGCCGTGGCCGACCTCGCGGTCGAGCTCGGCCTGGACGGCATCATCGCCACGAACACCACCATCGCGCGCGAGGGCCTCGGCCTGAAGTCGGACCCGGCCCTGGTCAAGGAGGTCGGCGGACTCTCCGGCGCGCCGGTCAAGGAGCGCTCCCTTGCGGTCCTGCGCCGCCTCTACGCGCGCGTGGGCGACCGCATCACCCTCGTGGGCGTCGGCGGCGTGGAGAACGCCGAGGACGCCTGGCAGCGCATCCTCGCGGGCGCCACCCTCGTCCAGGGCTACAGCGCCTTCATCTACGAAGGCCCCTTCTGGGCCCGCGCCCTCCACAAGGGCCTCGCCGCGCGCCTGCGCACGAGCCCGTACGCCACCCTCGCCGACGCCGTCGGCGCCGACGTGAGGAAGTCCGCATGAGCGCCCTCGATCCCTTCGGCACGCGCCTGCGCCGCGCCATGGACGAGCGCGGCCCGCTGTGCGTCGGCATCGACCCGCACGCCTCGCTGCTCTCGGCGTGGGGCCTGAACGACGACATCGCGGGTCTCGAACGGTTCACCCGCACCGTCGTCGAGGCCCTCGCCGGGTCCGTCGCCGTGTTCAAGCCGCAGAGCGCGTTCTTCGAGCGGTTCGGCTCGCGCGGCATCGCCGTCCTGGAGAAGGCGGTCGCCGAGCTGCGGGCGGCCGGCGCGCTGGTCGTCATGGACGCCAAGCGCGGCGACATCGGCTCGACCATGGCCGCGTACGCCGAGACCTTCCTGCACAGGGACGCGCCGCTGTTCAGCGACGCGCTCACGGTCTCGCCCTACCTCGGGTACGGCTCCCTGAAGCCCGCCGTCGACCTGGCGCGCGAGAACGGCGCCGGGCTCTTCGTGCTCGCCCTGACCTCCAACCCCGAGGGTGCCGAGGTCCAGCACGCGGTCCGCGAGGACGGCCGCACGGTCGCCGCCACCATCCTCGGCCACCTCGCCGCCGAGAACGCCTCAGCGGCCCCTCTGGGGTCCTTCGGCGCGGTCGTCGGCGCGACGCTCGGGGACCTCTCCTCCTACGAACTGGCGGTCAACGGCCCGCTGCTCGCCCCCGGCATCGGGGCGCAGGGCGCGACCCCGGCGGATCTGCCCGGCGTCTTCGGCGCCGCCGTGCGCAACGTCGTGCCGAGCGTCAGCCGGGGGGTGCTGCGGCACGGACCCGACGTCGCGGGCCTGCGGGGAGCCGCGGAGCGCCTCGCGGACGAGATCCGGGCGGCGGTCGACGTGGCCTGAGGGAGAGGCGGGGCGACGAGCTCACGCCCTACTGACGACATGTCAGCGAAAATCGGTGCCGAAATGCCGGTTTTGTACGGCTCGACAGAGGCTGACCAGGACTTTTCGTCTGTTCTCGCTGACTCTGGCGGCCATGGCCGCTAGTCTCCGTCGAGTGGGGACACCCCCACACCCTCAAGGTAGTGGGGGGAGAACGGGCAAGCGCGTTGCACGTTGCTCCCCAGGTGTGGGGCGACTAGGTTCCTCACCGGTCCGTATCCGACAGTTCGACATCCGAGGTGACGTAGGCGTGGCTCTTCCGCCCCTTACCCCTGAACAGCGCGCAGCCGCGCTCGAAAAGGCCGCCGCGGCTCGCCGGGAGCGGGCCGAGGTCAAGAATCGACTCAAGCACTCCGGTGCCTCTCTTCACGAGGTCATCAAGCAGGGCCAGGAGAACGATGTCATCGGCAAGATGAAGGTCTCCGCCCTCCTGGAGTCCCTGCCGGGCGTGGGCAAGGTCCGCGCCAAGCAGATCATGGAGCGTCTTGGCATCTCCGAGAGCCGCCGCGTGCGTGGCCTCGGCTCCAACCAGATCGCGTCTCTTGAGCGCGAGTTCGGTGGTGGCGCTGCCTGACGTTCTCAGGCACTCCTGAGAACCTGGATAATCGCTGCATGGCTGCAACATCCCGGGGGACGACCCCCGTACCCCCGGACGTACGTCCGCGGCTGACCGTGCTCTCCGGCCCCTCCGGGGTCGGCAAGAGCACGGTCGTCGCTCATATGCGCAAGGCGCACCCCGAGGTCTGGCTCTCGGTCTCCGCCACCACGCGGAAGCCGCGGCCCGGCGAGAAGCACGGCGTGCAGTACTTCTTCGTCTCCGACGACGAGATGGACAAGCTGATCGCCAACGGCGAGCTCCTGGAGTGGGCCGAGTTCGCGGGCAACCGCTACGGCACCCCGCGCGATGCCGTGCTCGAACGCCTGGAGGCGGGCGAGCCCGTCCTCCTGGAGATCGATCTCCAGGGCGCGCGCCTGGTGCGCGAGTCCATGCCCGAGGCGCAGCTCGTCTTCCTCGCCCCGCCGAGCTGGGAGGAGCTGGTCCGCCGGCTCACCGGCCGGGGCACCGAGGCGCCCGAGGTGATCGAGCGCAGGCTGGCCGCGGCAAGGATCGAGCTCGCGGCCGAGGCCGAGTTCGACACGACCCTGGTCAACACCTCCGTCGAGGACGTGGCCAGTGAGCTGCTAGCCTTGATGCGAGTTCTTTAGATCTTCACCGTTGTCCTGATTCCGCTCAGGACGGCATCTGACCCCATCGGAAGGCAGAGAGTGTCCTCTTCCATCACCGCGCCCGAGGGCATCATCAACCCGCCGATTGATGAGCTGCTCGAAGCCACCGACTCGAAGTACAGCCTCGTGATCTACGCCGCCAAGCGCGCGCGCCAGATCAACGCGTACTACTCGCAGCTCGGTGAGGGCCTCCTGGAGTACGTCGGCCCCCTGGTGGACACGCACGTCCACGAGAAGCCGCTCTCGATCGCGCTCCGCGAGATCAACGCGGGCCTGCTGACGTCCGAGGCCATCGAGGGCCCGGCGCAGTAAGGGATCCGTCACCTTCACCACAGGCCCGGCAGTACGACTGCCGGGCCTGTGGTGTGTCATGGAGCAGTAGGCATCCGAGTGCGGGGAGACGAAGGCAGTGGCCGAGAAGCCGAAGGTGGTCCTGGGAGTCAGCGGCGGTATCGCCGCCTACAAGGCGTGCGAGCTGCTGCGGCGGCTGACCGAGTCCGGCCATGACGTGCGCGTGGTGCCGACGGACTCGGCGCTGCACTTCGTGGGCGCCGCGACCTGGTCCGCGCTCTCCGGGCACCCCGTGTCGACCGGGGTCTGGTCCGACGTCCACGAGGTGCCGCACGTCCGCATCGGGCAGGGCGCCGACCTGGTGATCGTGGCGCCCGCCACCGCCGACATCATGGCCAAGGCGGCCCACGGCCTCGCCGACGACCTCCTGACCAACACGCTCCTCACCGCGCGCTGTCCCGTGGTCTTCGCCCCCGCGATGCACACCGAGATGTGGGAGCACCCGGCCACCCAGGAGAACGTGGCCACGCTGCGCCGCCGCGGCGCCCTGGTCGTCGAGCCCGCGGTCGGCCGCCTCACCGGCGTCGACACCGGCAAGGGGCGCTTCCCCGACCCGGCCGAGCTCTTCGAGGTCGCACGCCGCGTCCTCGCCCGCGGTGACCTGGTGCGGGACCTCGCGGGCCGCCATGTCGTGGTCAGCGCGGGCGGCACCCGCGAGCCCCTCGACCCGGTCCGCTTCCTCGGCAACCGCTCCTCCGGCAAGCAGGGGTACGCGCTGGCCCGCAGCGCCGCCGCGCGCGGCGCCCGCGTCACGCTCGTGGCGGCCAACGCGGCGCTGCCCGACCCCGCGGGCGTGGACGTCGTACCAGTCGGTACGGCCGTGCAGCTCCGCGAGGCGGTCCTGAAGGCGGCGGCCGACGCCGACGCCGTGGTGATGGCGGCCGCCGTGGCCGATTTCCGCCCCGAGACCTACGCGGCGGGCAAGATCAAGAAGAAGGACGGCGAGGAGCCCGCGCCGATCGCCCTGGTCCGCAATCCGGACATCCTCGCCGAGATCGCGGGGGAGCGGCCGCGCTCGGGCCAGGTGGTCGTGGGCTTCGCGGCCGAGACGGACGACGTCCTCGCCAACGGCCGCGCGAAGCTCGCGCGCAAGGGCTGCGACCTGCTGGTCGTCAACGAGGTGGGCGAGCGCAAGACCTTCGGCTCCGAGGAGAACGAGGCCGTGGTGCTCGGCGCCGACGGCAGCGAGACGCCGGTGCCGTACGGACCCAAGGAGGCCCTCGCGGACACGGTGTGGGACCTCGTCGCGCGGCGGCTGACCTGAGGCCGCGGCGGGGCCGGTGACCTCAGGGGCGGCGGAGCCGGTCGTTCCGCCGCCTTTCACCTTCTGGCGGAACTCGTCGGAACTCGGCGGAACGCGGCGGAACTCGGCCAGGTTTCGACGCGTTACTTGACGGAGTCTTCCTCGCGAGGGCTCAATGTCACTTTCCTCCCGCCAGGGGCCGCGATACCGGGATAAAGCGGGCGCGTGGCCCTCTGGTGGATACTGATCGACGTGACGCACAATGCAGTGCCGCAGGTCACAGGGCTCCCAAGTGGCGAGACATGTGCTCCGGCGGACGAGCGTGACCGATAAACTGGTCTCGGACGAGCCGGGCGCAGCTCCCGGCCGCCCGCCAATGATCAGCCAGCAGCCGCTGCAACCACAGGGAGCGATGTGTCCCGGCGCCTCTTCACCTCGGAGTCTGTGACCGAGGGTCACCCCGACAAGATCGCTGACCAGATCAGCGACACCATTCTCGACGCGCTTCTGCGGGAGGACCCGACGTCCCGGGTCGCCGTGGAGACGCTGATCACCACCGGCCTCGTCCACGTGGCCGGTGAGGTCACGACGAAGGCGTACGCGCCGATCGCGCAGCTCGTGCGCGACAAGATCCTTGAGATCGGTTACGACTCCTCGAAGAAGGGCTTCGACGGCGCCTCCTGCGGTGTCTCGGTGTCCATCGGCTCGCAGTCCCCCGACATCGCGCAGGGCGTCGACACGGCCTATGAGGAGCGAGTCGAGGGTGCCTCCCGCGGAGAAGGAGGGGACGACCTCGACAAGCAGGGCGCGGGCGACCAGGGCCTGATGTTCGGCTTCGCCTGCGACGAGACCCCGGAGCTCATGCCGCTCCCGATCCACCTCGCGCACCGCCTCTCGCGCCGCCTGTCCGAGGTGCGCAAGAACGGGACGATCCCGTACCTGCGCCCCGACGGCAAGACCCAGGTCACCATCGAGTACGACGGCGACAAGGCCGTCCGTCTCGACACGGTCGTCGTCTCCTCGCAGCACGCCTCGGACATCGACCTGGACTCGCTCCTCGCTCCCGACATCCGCGAGTTCGTCGTCGAGGCCGAGCTGAAGGCCCTCCTGGAGGACGGCATCAAGCTCGACACCGAGGGCTACCGCCTCCTGGTCAACCCGACCGGGCGCTTCGAGATCGGCGGCCCGATGGGCGACGCCGGCCTCACCGGCCGCAAGATCATCATCGACACGTACGGCGGCATGGCCCGCCACGGCGGCGGCGCCTTCTCCGGCAAGGACCCGTCGAAGGTGGACCGCTCGGCGGCGTACGCCATGCGCTGGGTCGCCAAGAACGTGGTCGCGGCCGGTCTCGCGGCCCGCTGCGAGGTCCAGGTCGCCTACGCGATCGGCAAGGCCGAGCCCGTCGGCCTCTTCGTCGAGACCTTCGGCACGGCCACGGTCGACACGGACAAGATCGAAGCGGCGATCAGCGAGGTCTTCGACCTCCGTCCCGCCGCGATCATCCGCGACCTCGACCTGCTCCGCCCGATCTACTCGCAGACCGCCGCGTACGGCCACTTCGGCCGGGCGCTCCCCGACTTCACGTGGGAGCGGACGGACCGGGTGGACGCGCTGCGCAAGGCGGCCGGGCTGTAGTCCCGACGCCCTCCGTCAGCCGGGGCCCGGCTCTCCCCCCGGGGGAGGGCCGGGCCCCAGTGCGTTCTCGGCGGTGTCGGACCCGTCTGGTAGGAATGCTGCTGTGAGCAGGGAGAACGGGGCCGGTGTGGGTGAAGGCGGAGGTGGGGTGCCCGAGCCCGAGCAGCTCGCGCTGATTCGGGACAGTGTGCGCCGGGCCAAGGTGCCGCGCGCCAAGCCGCGGACGTGGCGGGGAGCCGCGCTGGCCAAGGAGCTGCCCGTGGCCCGGGTCCTCGTCGACAAGGGCGTGCTGCACCTCGACCGCTACTTCGACTACGCGGTGCCCGAAGAGCTGGACGAGGCGGCCCAGCCCGGGGTGCGGGTCAGGGTCCGCTTCGGGGCCGGATCGCGCAACGTGCGCGAGGGGCGGCGCGAGGGCGGCGGGCTGATCGACGGATTCATCGTCGAGCGCTGCGCCGAGACGGACTACACGGGGCCGCTGGCCGCGCTGGCCCACGTCGTCTCCCCGGAGCCGGTGCTCGACGCGGGACTGCTCGGGCTGGCCCGGGCCGTCGCCGACCGGTATGCCGGGAGCCTCGCCGATGTGCTCCAGCTCGCGATACCGCCCCGGCACGCGCGGGCCGAGGCGCGGGCCGCCGTCGCGCCCCCGGCGCCGCCCGCCGCGCCCGACGCGGGGAGCTGGCGGCGTTATGGCCATGGGGAGGAGTTCCTCTCCGCGCTCGCCTCGGGGGCGTCGCCGCGCGCGGTGTGGACCGCGCTGCCCGGACCCCAGTGGGCCGAGGAGATCGCCCGTGCCGTGCGGGCGACGCTGGCCTCCGGCCGGGGGGCGCTCGTCGTCGTGCCGACGGGACGGCCCGCCGCGCGCGTGGACGCCGCGCTGACCGAGCTCCTCGGCGAGGGTCAGCACGCGCTGCTCACCGCCGACGCCGGGCAGGAGCGGCGCTATCGCGAGTGGCTCTCCGTGCGGCGGGGTGAGGTGCGTGCCGTGGTCGGGACGCGGGCCGCCATGTTCGCCCCGGTGCGCGACCTCGGCCTGGTGGTCGTGTGGGACGACGGGGACTCCAACCACAGCGACGACCGGGCCCCCTTCCCGCACGTCCGCGAGGTGCTCGAACTGCGGGCCTCGCGGGAGAAGTGCGGGTTCCTCGCGGGGAGCTGGAGCTGCACGGTCGAGGCCGCCCAGCTCGTCGAGAGCGGATGGGCCGCGCCGCTCGTCGCCGACCGCGAGCAGGTGCGCGGGGCCGCGCCCGTGGTGCGGACCGTGGGCGACGGCGACCTTGCGCGGGACGAGGCGGCGCGGGCCGCGCGGCTGCCCACGCTGGCCTGGCGTGCCGTGCGGGAGGGGCTCAAGCACGGGCCCGTCCTGGTGCAGGTGCCCCGGCGCGGCTATGTGCCGCGCCTCGCCTGCGAGCGCTGCCGGGAGGCCGCGCGGTGCCGCCGCTGCGCGGGGCCGCTGGAGGCGCAGGACAGCGGGTCCGCGCTGCGGTGCGGCTGGTGCGGCGAGGAGGAGGCCGCCTGGCACTGCGGGGAGTGCGGCGGGTTCCGGCTGCGGGCCCAGGTCGTGGGGGCGCGGCGGACGGCGGAGGAGCTGGGGCGGGCCTTTCCCGCCGTGCCGGTGCGGACCTCGGGGCGCGAGCAGGTGCTCGACACCGTCCCGGGCACGCCCGCCCTGGTGGTGAGCACGCCGGGGGCCGAGCCCGTCGCCGAGGGCGGCTATGCGGCGGCGCTGCTTCTCGACGGCTGGGCGATGCTCGGGCGGCCCGATCTGCGGGCCGGGGAGGACGCCCTGCGCCGCTGGATCGCCGCCGCCTCGCTCGTACGGTCCCAGGGTGCGGGCGGCACGGTGGTCATCGTCGCCGAGCCGACGCTGCGGCCCGTCCAGGCGCTCGTGCGGTGGGACCCGGTCGGGCACGCGGTGCGGGAGCTGGGGGAGCGGGCCGAGCTGGCCTTCCCGCCGGTCTCCCGCATGGCGGCGGTCTCCGGCCCGCCGGACGCCCTGAACGACTTCCTCTCGGGCGCCGAACTCCCGCCGGAGGCCGTGGTGCTCGGCCCCGTCCCGGTCCGTGACGCCGGTCCGGGCTCCGCACGGCGTCCCGGCGCGCCGCCCGCAGGTGACCAGGGGGAGCGGGTACTGATCCGGGTCCCCCCGGGCAGCGGCGCCGCACTGGCGGCAGCCCTGAAGGCGGCCCAGGCCGCCCGCATGGCCCGCGGCGCGAAGGGCACCCGCGAGGGCCAGACGGAGCCGGTGCGCGTACGAGTGGACCCGCTGGACATCGGCTGAGCTGAGGGGGACCGGCTGGCACCGGGTTCTCGCWCGCGGGGCAKSGSCCCTGCCTCGCGAGCCGGTGAAGCACCCCCGCCCCCACGC
>NZ_JASKYR010001029.1:0-2306 GCF_041028215.1 Streptomyces flavofungini | reverse complement strand
CGCCCCCCACGCCCCCAGAGCTTTCGAGCACGAGATAGGCGGCGAGCCGATAGGCGCCGTCGACCTGCGGATCCGGCTGGGCCACGGCGGCGGCGAACCGCACCGCGGGATGCGCCGCGAACGCCGCCTCGACCTCGCCCAGTTCGACCCGGTGCCCCCGGATCTTGACCTGCTGGTCGGTGCGGCCGAGGTACATCAGGTTGCCGTCGGGCCGCCGGATGACGAGGTCACCGGTGCGGTACATGCGCTCGCCGGGCGCGCCGAAGGGGCAGGCGACGAAGCGGTGCGCGGTCTGGGCGGGCTGTCCGAGGTAGCCGCGGGCGATGCCGACGCCCGCCACGTAGAGCTCGCCGGGGACGCCGTCCGGCAGGGGCCGCAGCCATGGGTCGAGCACATAGGCGTCGGTGTTGTCGATGGGGACGCCGACCACCGGGTCCTGGCACTCGAAGGTGCCGACGCCGAGCGTGTTGATGGTGTACTCGGTGGGCCCGTACAGGTTGTAGCCGACCGTCCCCTCGGTCTCGGCGAGGCGCTGCCAGAGCGTCGGGGTGACGGCCTCGCCGCCGAGCAGGACGAGCGCGGGCCGTCGGGCCGGGTCGTCGAGCAGGCCTTCGGCGACGAGCTGCTGGGCGTAGGTCGGGGTCACGTTGATGACGTCGATGCCGTGTTCGAGGCAGTACTCGACCAGGCGGGGCGCGTCACGGCGCAGTTCCTCGTCACAGATGTGCACCTCGTGGCCGTCGGCGAGCCAGAGCAGCTCCTCCCACGACATGTCGAAGGCGAACGACACGGTGTGGGCGATCCGGAAGACCCGGTTCCCGTGCTCGGCGAGGACCGGCTCGAAGATCCGCCGCTGGTGGTTGACCAGCATGTTGGTCAGGCCCGCGTACTCGGTCACCACGCCCTTGGGCCTACCGGTCGAGCCCGAGGTGTAGATCGTGTAGGCGGGGTGCCTGAGCCGGTCGGGGTCGTCCGGCGCGAACGTCACGAAGGGTGCGGCCTCGGGCAGCGGCCGGTCGAGTTCGAGCCGTTCCGGAACCGGGAAGCCCGCCAGCCTAGGCGCGACGCCGCTCACCGTGAGGATGACGTCGGGACCGGCGTCCGCCACGATCGCCGCGATCCGCTCGTCCGGGTGGTCCAGTTCCAGCGGTACGTAGGCGGCGCCGGACCGCAGCACCGCGAAGAGCGCCACGATCGAGTCGAGCGAGCGCGGGACGGCGAGGCCCACGGTCGTCTCGGGGCCGATGCCGCGTGCGGCGAGGACGCCCGCCACCGCCCGGCTGCGGTCGCGCAGCCCGGCGAAGGTCATGGTCTCCCCCCGCGCGACGAGCGCGATCCGCTCCGGATCGCGGTCCGCCGCCAGGTCGAACCGGTCGACCACGGTGTCCGTGCCGACGTCCGTGCGCTCGCCGGGCTCGGGCCGCGGGGCGAGCCCCCGCAGCGCGCCGACCCGGCCGCCCGCCGACGCCAGCTCCTCCAGTACGCCCAGGTAGTCGTCGAGGAGCCGCCGGGCGCTCGCGGTGTCGCCGTAGCGGTGCTCCAGCTTGACCGTGAGCCGCTCGCCGGGGGTGACGACCCAGGTGTACGGGTAGTGCGTGGAGTCGTCGGCCTTGACGGACGTGATGCCGTGCCGGGCGTTCATGGCGGCGAACGCGTCCATGTCCAGGAAGTTCTGGAGTACGAACAGGTTGTCGAAGAGGGTGTCGTGGCCGCTGGCGCGCTGGATCTCGCCGAGGCCGAGGTGCTCGTGCTCCATCGCCTCGACCCTGGCCGCCTGTACGGCGGAGAGGTACCCGCCGACCGTGTCCTCGGGCCGTGCCCGGGTCCACATGGGCACGGTGTTCAAAAGGACGCCGACGACCTCCGACAGGCCCTCGCCCTCGCGGCCCGAGACCGTCACGCCGAACACGGCGTCGGCGCGGCCGGTCCTGGCGCCGAGCAGCAGGCCGAAGGCGCCGGTCAGCACCGAGTTGAGGGTGACGCCGTGGGTACGGGCCGCCTCGCGCAGCAGGTCCGACCGCTCGACGGAGAGCGTGTGGACGAGCGCGTCCGGCAGTGCGTCGGAGAGGGACGGTGCGGGCCCGGCGAGCAGCGTCGGGCCGGGGAGCTCCGCGAGGTGCTCCGCCCAGAAGCGTTCGGAGGCGGCGGAGTCCTTGGCGGCGAGGGTGCGGGCGTACTCCTCGAAGCTCGGCGTGGCCGGTGTGGCGTCGAACGGTTCGCCCGCGACGATCGCCTCGTAGGCGTCGAACAGGTCCCGCAGCACGATCTCGCGGGACCAGCCGTCCCAGAGCAGCAGGTGGTAGCTG
>NZ_JASKYR010001028.1:0-3196 GCF_041028215.1 Streptomyces flavofungini | reverse complement strand
GCTACCGCGAGGACCCGCCCTTCGCCCCCCCCCCCCCCCCCCCCCCCCCCCCCCCCCCCGCCCGGCTCGCCGACGCCGTGGCCGCCGGGCTCGGACTCGTCGTCCTGGAGGTCTCCCCGCGCGCGGGCATGGCCGTGACCGCCGCCGAGGACTCCGTCTTCGCCGTCCGCATGGGGGACTACGCCCGCCGCGCCGCGACCGACTCCACCGACCGCTTCCTGCACGGCCTCGCGCACCTCGCCGTCGCCGCCATGGCCTTCCCGCGCCCCGAGGACCTCGCCGACGACGGCTACATCGGCCGGGTCACGGTCAACGGCGTCGACGCGTTCGTCCGCCAGGCCTGCCGCCGCCTGGAGGAGCGCGCCGAGGAGCAGGGCGAGAACACCGACCCGGCCACCGACGCCCCGGGCCTTGAGGCCGCCTGGCGGATCTGGGCGCGGCGCAGCTCGACCGGCGCCACCAAGGACGCCCGCCGCCTCGCCGGTTCGACCACCGGCATCATCGGCAAGGCGGTCGCCTTCCTCACCGACTCCGGGTTCCTCCAGCGCACCGGCGACGACTCCGGAGGCACGTACCGCACCACGGCCCGCTATCAGCTCCAGGTGCGCGACATGGCGGGCAGCGCCGCCATGGCCGAACTGCTCGACCTCGGCGTCGTCCCGGTCACCGACGGCTCGGCGACGCTGCTGCCGCCCGAAGACACCGACGACCTGGAGCTGGCCGCCGACGCGGGGCTGCCCTTCCACTCCTGACCCCTGCCCCCCGGGCCTTTACCGGGGCCCGCTCCCCTCAACCACCCGCCGTCTACGACGACTTACGACGAGAGTCCGCCGCCATGTACGAGCTGTCCCGGATCCGCCTCTACTCCATCGGACCGGCCGGTGCGCGCTATGCCGACACCGTGCTCGACCTGCGCGGCGTGGGCGCCGAGGTGCCGAACCCCGCACCCACGCAGGCGGAGTTCTTCGAGGACGAGCCGGTCGGCCCGCCGCGCCGCCCGGCCCCCGCGGGCGTGCTCTTCCTGGAGAACGGCGGCGGCAAGTCCGTCCTGCTCAAGCTGATCTTCTCGGTGATGCTGCCGGGCCACCGGAACACCCTCGGCGGCGCGAGCTCCGGAGTACTGCGCAAGTTCCTGCTCGCCGACGACTGCGGGCACGTCGCCCTGGAGTGGCAGCACACCCTGACCGGCGAGTGCGTGGTCGTCGGCAAGGTCAGCGAGTGGCGCGGACGACAGGTCTCGAACGACCCCCGCAAGTTCGCCGAGGCCTGGTACTCCTTCCGGCCGGGCCCCGGCATGAGCCTGGACTCCCTGCCGGTCGCCGAGTCCACCGCGGTCCGGCCGTCCGCCGAGGGCGCGTCGGGCGCACAGGGCCGCAGGCGCACCATGAAGGGCTTCCGCGACGCGCTGACCGAGGCGGTCAAGATCTACCCCCACCTGGAGGTGCACTGGGAGGAGATCCACGACCGCTGGAACGAACACCTCGGCGACCTCGGCCTCGACCCCGAACTCTTCCGCTACCAGCGCGAGATGAACGCCGACGAGGGCGAGGCCGCGGGCCTCTTCGCGGTCAAGAAGGACTCCGACTTCACCGACCTGCTGCTGCGCGCCGTCACCGACACCCGGGACACCGACGGCCTCGCCGACCTCGTGCACGGCTTCGGCAACAAGCTGGGCCGCCGGGCCGAGCTGATGGCCGAGCGGGACTTCACCGCGGGCTCCGTCGATCTCCTCGGACGGATCGTGGAGGCCGCCGAGGCGCGTGCGCGTGCGCGCGACGTGCACGCGGGCGCCGAGCGCAGGACCCGCACCCTGGCCCGCAGGCTCTCCGCGCGGGCCGTCGAGGAGCGGGGCCGCGCCGCCACGCTCGCCGAGCAGGTCACGGCCGCCGCCCACACCGTCACCGAGGCCGAGCGCGCCCGCGGCAGGAGCGCCCTGATCTCCGCCGAACTGGCCTACCGCCACGCCTCCCTGGCGCTCACCGTCGCCGAGAAGGCCGCCGCCGCCCAGCGCCGCGAGCTGGCCGACGCCCGTACGCTGCACTCCGCCTGGCAGGCCGCCGAGGCCGTGCTCAGGCACCGCGCGGCGGCCGACCGCTCCGCGCGCGTGGCCGCCGCGATCCGCGAGGCCGAGCGGGACGCGGCGCCCGCCCTCGCCGCCCGCGCGCAGGCCGCGTCCGATCTCGTACGAGCCCTGCACACCGCCGCCGAGGGCGCGGAGAACCTCGCCAACGAAGAGGAGGAGCGCTCCGCGACCCTCCAGGAGACCGGCGAGACCGCGCACCGCGACGCCACCGCCGCCGCCACCGAGGCCCAGCGGGCCCGCAGCGAGGCGGGCCACCTCCGCCAGCGCCTCAGCGAGGTCGAGCAGGAGACCGCGGAGGCGGTCCGCGCGGGCTGGCTCGACGACACCGCCCCCGACGCCGACCCGGCCCGCGCCGCGCTCGCCGCGAGCGACGCCGAGAAGACCGCCGTCGCCGCCTGGGACACCGCCCGCGAGGCCGCCCGCCGCGCCGCGGACCAGGCCAGGGAGGCCGCCGCCGCCGAAGCGAGGGCCGAGCTGACGGCCGCCCGCGCCGCGGACGCCGCGAGTGCCGCCGAGTCCGCCCACGAAGCCGAGCGCAGGGCCGCCGAGTCCCTCGCGGGCGACGAGCGGCTCGCCGAACTGCTCAGCCTGCCCGCCAGGGAGAGCGGCAGCGGCGTGCCCGCGCCCCGCAAGGGGACCGAGGGACCGGCGCGTACCCCAGGACCTGCCGCATCCGTCCCGGGCACCGCCGCCCTCACTGGCGCCGCCCTCACCGTGGCCGAACTCGACCGCTCCGCCGACGACCTGCGCGCCCTCCTCGAAGAAGGCGTCGCCTCCGCCGAGCGGCAGCTCTTCGACCTGCGTACGGCGGCGGCCGACGACTCCCGCATCCTCGGCGCCCTCGGCGACGGCGGACCGGGGCAGCAGCGCGGCGTCGGCGAGGGCCCCCCCCCCCCCCCCCCCCCCCCCCCCCCCCCCCCCCCCCCCCCCCCCCCCCCCCCCCCCCCCCCCCCCCCCCCCCCACATGCGAGCAGCCTACACCCAAGGTTGCCTCGCTTCATAAGTTGAGTTGTTGCACTTATTTAGTCGGTGTGCTCTTCTGGAGTGGTGGCCGCGGCGCCCCTCCCCGCTGTTCGAGCGCTCTGTCGCCGTCGTTGTCGCGCTTCATTTGGG
>NZ_JASKYR010001027.1:0-2241 GCF_041028215.1 Streptomyces flavofungini | reverse complement strand
GCCGGAGGGTAGCCGTACGAGGGCTGGGGCGCGGGATGCCGGGCGGCTCGGGCGGATAGCCGTACGAGGGCGGCGACTGCGGGGCGGGCTGCGCGGCCGACGGCTGCGGCTGGGCCGGGGACGGCTGCGGCATGGGCCGCGCGGGCGGCAGCGGGAAGGACGTGGAGGGTCCGGGCACGGCCGGCATCGGCTCGGGCGGGGCGGACTCCGTGTCGTCCACGGAGATCCCGAAGTCGGACGCGAGCCCCTCAAGACCGTTGGAGTAGCCCTCACCGAGCGCCCGGAACTTCCAGCCCTCGCCGCGGCGGTAGAGCTCGCCGCAGATCAGCGCCGTCTCCTCGCCGGTCTGCGGGGTGATGTCGAAGTAGGCGAGCGGTTCACCGCCCGTGACCATGGCGTCGTAGAGCAGGATGCGCAGCGCCGGTACGTGTCCGAAGGCGACGCCCTCGGCGGAGGCGGCCAGGAGCACGCGGCTGACCGCGGGGTCCATGCCGGCGAGGTCGGTCTGGATCGTGTCGGTCAGGCCCTCGGCGACCCGCTTCTTGCCCAGCCGCCAGACCGTGCCGCCGGGGTGGCGCGGCTGGTTGTAGAAGACGAAGTCCTCGTCCGAGCGGACCCGGCCGTCACCGCCGAGGAGCAGCGCCGACGCGTCGACGTCGGGGACGCCTTGCCCGGGGGCCCAGCGCAGCACTGCGCGGACCGCCGAAGCCTCCAGCGGGACGTTGGACCCCTTCAACATCGCGTGCGTCATGCGGTCATCCTGCCTTCCCCCGCACGTGTCGTACAACGCGGGGGCCGAGAGCGCCCCGGCCGTGGCGGCAGGGCCCGGCCCGCGGGCGGCCGGGGGTGCGACGGAGCGTGCGACGGTTGTGTGGTGTGCGTGTGTGACATGGCCGGGTTACCTGAAGTTCATGTCCGGCGGGAACCCCCGGCACCCGTTCCTACGTACTATTACCGGCCACATCACAACGGTCCATGTCGACGGAACAGAGCACAACGTTCGACGGAACAGGCGATAGCAGGGGAAATCCATGCGTCATTTCGGGCACATCGCCCCAGAGGTGCGACAGCGTCTCTTCCACCGGGAGCCGTGTGCCTTCACCGCGGACTCCCCGCCCCCACTCCTCGCGTCCGCCCTCGGGGCCACGCTCTACAGCCCGGCCACCCGCCCCCGCCTCGCCGACGACGTCCTCAAGCAGGGCGGGCGCGGCGTGACCTCCATGGTGCTCTGCCTGGAGGATTCCATCGACGACGCCGAGGTCGGCGAGGCCGAGGAGAACCTGGTCCGGCAGTTCGCGGACCTGGCGGAGCGGGGCGTGGAACCGCCGCTGCTCTTCATCCGGGTCCGCGAGGCCGAGCAGATACCCGACCTGATCCGCAGGCTCGGGCCGAGCGTCCGGCTGCTGTCCGGATTCGTACTGCCCAAGTTCACCGAGGAGCGGGGCGTTCCGTTCCTGGAGGCGCTGACGGCGGCCGAGGCCGAGATCGCCCCCGAGGCGGACGTGGCGCGGCGGCTCTTCGCCATGCCCGTCCTGGAATCGCCCGAGCTGCTGCACCTGGAGAGCCGCGCCGACACCCTGGCGGGCATAGCCCGCACGGTCGACAAGTACCGCGACCGGGTGCTCGCGCTGCGCCTGGGCGTCACCGACTTCTGCTCGGCCTACGGACTGCGCAGACCGCCCGACATGACCGCCTACGACGTGCAGATCGTCGCCTCGGTCATCGCAGACGTGGTGAACGTCCTGGGCAGGGCCGACGGCACCGGCCACATCGTGACCGGGCCCGTCTGGGAGTACTTCCGGGTCCAGGAGCGCATGTTCAAGCCCCAGCTGCGCCGCAGTCCCTTCCTGGAGGGCCGCGCCGACGAGCTGCGCCAGGCCCTCATCGAGCACGACATGGACGGCCTGCTCCGCGAGATCGAGCTGGACCGGGCCAACGGCCTGCTCGGCAAGACCTGCATCCACCCCTCCCACGTCCTGCCCGTGCACGCCCTCTCGGTCGTCAGCCACGAGGAGTTCAGCGACGCGGCGGACATCCTGCGCCCCGAGCGCGGCGGCGGCGGGGTCCTGCGCTCCTCGTACACGAACAAGATGAACGAGGTGAAGCCGCACCGCGCCTGGGCCGAGCGGACGCTGCGGCGGGCCGAGGTCTTCGGCGTCGCCCGGGAGGACGTCGGCTTCGTGGAACTGCTCGCGGCCGCCGTCCCGACCACCTGACCCACCCCGCCCGACCGCCCCGCCT
>NZ_JASKYR010001026.1:0-2392 GCF_041028215.1 Streptomyces flavofungini | reverse complement strand
GATCGGCCTGCTGCACCTGGTCGTGGCGGAGGGCCGCACGGACGAGGCGTTCATCGCGGAGCGCACCAGCGGATGGGAGGAGGCTCGGGCGGCGGCGATGGCGCACTGGCCCGAACTCGTCGAGCGGATCACCGGGGTGCCCGTGCCGCGGCACGGACCCGGCGGCGCGGGCGCATGTGGCGGAGGTCTGGGGCGTCGCCCCGGAGTCGCTGCCGGGCCCCGGCAGGTCGGCGTACGAACTGCTCGACGCGCTCGGCGGGGATGTGAAGGCGCTGCTCCTGATGGGCTCCAACCCGGTCGTGTCGGCGCCGGGGGCGGGGCATGTGGAGGGGCGGCTGCGTTCGCTCGACTTCCTCGCGGTGGCCGACGTGGTGCTCTCGGAGACGGCCGAACTCGCCGATGTGGTGCTGCCGGTGACGCAGTGGGCCGAGGAGAGCGGGACGGTGACGAATCTGGAGGGCCGGGTCCTGCTGCGGCGCCGTGCGGTGACCGCGCCCGCCAGGGTCCGCAGCGACCTGGAGGTTCTGCACGGCCTCGCCGCGCGCCTCGGGCACGGGAGGGGTTTCCCCGCCGAGCCGGAGGAGGTCTTCGAGGAGCTGCGCCGGGCGAGCGCGGGCGGGCCCGCGGACTACTCGGGGATCTCGTACGAGCGGCTGGCCGAGGGCGAGGGAGAGGGGCTGTTCTGGCCGTGTCCGGCGCCGCCCGCGCCCTCGGGGCCCCCGCATCCGGGGACGCGGCGGCTGTTCCTCGACCGGTTCGCCACCGAGGACGGGCGGGCGCGTTTCGTGCCGGTGGTGCACCGGGCGGCGGCGGAGGAGCCGGACGCGGAGTATCCGGTGCTGCTCACCACGGGGCGGGTGCTCGCGCAGTACCAGTCGGGGGCGCAGACGCGGCGGGTGGCGGAGCTCAACTCCGCCGCGCCCGGCCCGTTCGTGGAGCTGCATCCGCGGCTCGCGGCGCGGCTCTCGATCGCCGAGGGCGACGCGGTGGCCGTGGTGTCCCGGCGCGGCCGGGCGGTCGCTCCGGCGCGGATCACGTCGTCGATCCGGTCCGACACGGTGTTCATGCCGTTCCACTGGCCGGGCGAGGGGCGGGCCAACTCCCTGACGCACCCGGCGCTCGATCCCGTCTCGCGGATGCCGGAGTTCAAGGTGTGCGCGGTGCGGCTGGAGCGGGCCCGGGACTGAGAAACCCCGGGCCCGCTGGGGTCACCCGATGGCGCCCGGGGTCAGCGGCCCCGGGTCAGCGGATGCCCGCCGTCAGCAGAGGCGTCCGGTGTACCAGGCGCCGTCGACGTCCCCGGCCGCGCCGATCCAGGTGACGCCCGGAGCCACGCATCGCTCCGAGTTGGGGCCCCAGTCGTCGATTTCGATCACGATGTGCGAGCCGTCGCTCGTGCAGTGGTTGTAGTAGGCGTCGCTCGCCGTCTCGAAGAACCCGCACGGGTCCTTGACGGTGGGCGTCGAGGGGGCGGCGGAGGCCGTGGCCGCCAGGGACATGCCGAGGGTGAGGGTCACGGCTCCGATGAGAGCCGGCAGGGAACGGCGAACTCGCATGAGGCGACTCCTTGTTGGGACATGGTGCCAGGCACCGGCGTGCGCACCGATCGGTGCACACGGAGAGCTTCGCGGCGATGACTCCGGGTAGTCGCGCGGGGTCGCCCGGACGAGTGGTGGAGATCATCACATCGGGTGCGTCGGCGTTTGAGCTGCGGAAACAGCCTGGAGGGAGGGCAGTTGCGGGAGATGCGCGAGTGGCGCGGCGCCCGCGTCCGATCACTCTCCCGTCACCGTCACTCTCCCGTCACCGTCACTCGCCCGTCACCGTCCGCGCTACCCCGTCACCATCCGCGCTCCCCTCACCCTCCGCGCTCCCTCCGGCCGGTCTCCGGTCACCCTCCGAAGCAGCCGCCGTCCCCGCGGGCGGCGGTCCAGTCGCCGCCGCCGATCAGCGTTCCCGACGCCCGGAGCCGCGCGGCCACCCGGGGTGCCGCCACATAGACCCACGCCGGGACGGTGCTGCCGTCTGCGGTGCGGGTCACCTCGCGGACGACGCGCTCGTACAGGTTGCGGGGGTCGCCCGGCGCGTACACCTCCAGCAGGTCGAGGGCGGCGAGCAGCGGGTCGTGGGCGGCGGGGACGGCGGTGACGAGTTCACCGCGTATGGGTCCGGAGGCGCGGTCCTCCACGGCGTACGGATAGCCGGGGCCTTCGTACAGGGCCGCGCCCGGCAGTACGGCGGGTTCCTCGGTGCTCACGCGGCCGAGGAGGTAGGCGGCGTGGTTCGGCTCCCCCGGCCGCAGGGTGCCGTACACGAAGAAGGGCAGCCGAGGCGTCAGACCCCGGCGACCGGAAGCATCCATACGGTGATTGTGCACAGCGGGGGGCTGGGG
>NZ_JASKYR010001025.1:0-2223 GCF_041028215.1 Streptomyces flavofungini | reverse complement strand
GGCCAGGCGGCGCTCGACCCCGACCAGCTCACGACGGCCGCCGCCGGGGCGTGGAAACGTTCCGCTCGCGAGGACTTCGCCGCCTGGCCCGCGCGCGGCGGACTCACCGGGGACAAGGCGCTGCTGCGCCGCGCCCTCGCCGTCTGGGCGCGGCCCGGCGGGTCCGTGCAGGTCTCCGCGACCCCGGGCACCGCGAGCGGGGCACCCCCCGGCCCCGCCCAACTGCTCTACGCGGGCGAGGTGGACGCCGCGCGCGTCGTGCTGCTCTACGACGGTCTGCGCATCGTGCGGTACGCGGAGCCGAAGGAGGGCACGGGCGGTGCCGCCCTCGACTTCGCCCGGGTGGACGGCGCGACCGGGGCCGAGGCGAGCGCCGTCGTCGTCAACCGCGCCGACGGCAACATCCGCTATCTGACGGCGCCCTGGGTCACCTCCGCCTCGGTCGGCGACCTTTTGAAGCCCGCCGGACGGCCCCTCGCCCTCAAGCGCGACAAGGACGGCGTCACGGCCCCGTTCGCGGGCCCCCCGGCGACCGGCAGGTGCACCTCGTGGAACGCGCTGCGGCTGCGCGAGGCGTCCGGCACGGTGCGCACCTCCACCGACCTCGGTGAGCTGACCCCGGCGCGGCTCACGGCGGGCCACCCCGGGGCGCCGCGCGAGGCCGCGCCCGCCGACTGGGCCAAGACGGCGTGCTCCCTCGCCTCGGTCCGTTCCAACGGCGTGCGGTCGGTGAACTCCTGGCAGTACGCGCGCCAGGTGCTCCCCGAGGCCAATGGCGCCGCCCAGTGGGTCTGCACCCGCGCCGAGACCTGGCGGGGCGCGGGCAACCGCACGCTCGCCCATTTCCAGACGGCCGAGGGGGCCGCCGGTGCGGTGGCCGCCAAGGCGGAGGACTCCCTCGCCTGCGGCGCGAGGGACGCGAAGGTCCTCGCGGGTGTGCTGTGGAAGTCACGGGCGGGCAACTGGTACGTCCTCGGCGCGGGCAGCAAGAACGTCACCTCGGTCAGCGCGACCGGCGGCAGCCGTGTGCGGGGCAATCTCCTGGCGGCGAGGACCGAGCGCAGCACCCAGGCGCGGCTCACCGGCACCCTCGCCGACGGCACTGCGGTGAAGACGCTGCGGTAGGGGGTGAAGTTCCCGCCGCACACCCCTGTACCGGCCGCCCTACCCATCAGTACATTGACGCCATGTCTAATACGCAGAGCCGGCTGCCCGAGCCCGTCGCGTCCGAGCACATACCGCTCAAGGCACGCAACGTCTCCTTCTCGTGGGAGAACACCCCGCTGCACTGGCTGCCGGGCGACCCGTTCGCCACGCACACCATCAACGTGCTGCATCTGCTGCTGCCCGCCGGTGAGCGCTGGTTCGTGCACGTCTACAAGCAGGTCCTGCCGTACATACGGGACGAGCGGCTGCGCGAGGACGTGATCGGGTTCATCGGCCAGGAGGCCATGCACTCGCAGGCCCACGACGAGGTCCTGCCGCACCTCAAGGAGCAGGGGCTCGACCCGACGCCGTACACCGCGCAGGTCGACTGGCTCTTCGAGAAGCTGCTCGGCGACCGCACGCTGCCGCCGGGGAAGCCGCGCCGGTGGTGGCTGATGGAGCGTGTCGCGATCATCGCCGCCATCGAGCACTACACCGCCTTCCTCGGCGACTGGGTGCTCAACGCCGACGAGCTGGACCGCAGGGGCGCCGACCCGACCATGCTCGACCTGCTGCGCTGGCACGGCGCCGAGGAGGTCGAGCACCGCTCCGTCGCCTTCGAGCTCTTCATGCACGTCGACGGCAGCTACCGGCGGCGGGCGCGGACCTGGGCGACCGCGTTCACGGCCCTGGTCTTCCTCTGGCAGCGCGGATCGCGGTTCTTCATGGCGAACGACCCCACGCTCGTCGACGGCCGCGCGAGCCTCAGGGACTTCCACCGCAGCGGGCGCGCGGGCACCCTGCCCTCCACCGGCGCCATGCTCCGCTCCATCCCGCGCTATCTGAGCCGGAGTTACCACCCCTCCCAGGAGGGCAGCACCGAGCAGGCCGTGGCCTATCTCGCCGCGTCGCCCGCCGCCACCGCCGCCGAGCGGGCCGCCGCGGGCGCGCAGCCGAACGGAGCCGTCTGACATGCCCCGCATCCGCACCGTCGCCCTGGCCGCGGGCGCCGTCCTGCTCGCCCGGCGGGCCGTGCGCCGCCGCGTGGCGCTCTCGCCGCTCTGGCCGCTGCCCGCC
>NZ_JASKYR010001024.1:0-2628 GCF_041028215.1 Streptomyces flavofungini | reverse complement strand
CCCCATGCATGGTCACGCATGGTGCGGTTGTCAGTTTCATAGTGTTTCGGTGGTCATAGCGTGAGGGAAACGCCCGGTTACATTCCGAACCCGGAAGCTAAGCCTCATAGCGCCGATGGTACTGCAGGGGGGACCCTGTGGGAGAGTAGGACGCCGCCGAACTCCTTTTGATAGGAAACCCCCGCACCTCTGGTGCGGGGGTTTTCTGCGTTCTAGATCTTTCTAAGCTTTTCTCGGTGTTTTAGGTCTTCCATAGGCCTCCCCGCGTCGGTCCATGCTGTTCTACAGACGACCGGCCGACTTCAGGGACAGATAGGCGTCTGCCAGAGCGGGGGCCAGGGTTTCCGGAGTGGCGTCCACGACGGTGACACCGCGATGCGTGAGTTGTTCTGCGGTGCGGTGCCGTTCTGACTGGGCCTGGGCGGCCGCTGCCGCCTCGTAGACCGCGTCCGGTGTTCCCCGGGAGGTCGCCATTCGCTGGATGTACGGGTCGGCCACCGAAGCGACCAGGACCTTGTGCCGCCGGGTGAGGCGGGAAAGTACGGGAAGCAGGCCTTCTTCGATGGGCGCCCGGTCGAGGCTGGTCAGCAGCACGATCAGGGCGTTGCGGTGAGCTGTTCGCAGGGCCGTCGAGGTGAGGCCGCGTGCGTCCGTTTCGATGAGTTCGGGCTCCAGCGTGGCCAGAGCGTTGACCAGAGAGGGCAGGACATCGCCCGCCGATCGGCCCTGGACCAGGGCGCGGACCCGGCGGTCGTAGGCCAGGAGGTCGACCCGGTCGCCCGCTCGTGAGGCCAGGGCGGCCAGCAGCAGGGCCGCGTCCATGGAGGCGTCGAGGCGTGGGGCGTCACCCACTCGGCCCGCCGAGGTACGGCCGGTGTCGAGAACAAGGAGGATGCGCCGGTCCCGCTCCGGGCGCCAGGTGCGGATCGCGACCGTGGACCGGCGGGCCGTGGCGCGCCAGTCGATGGAGCGGGTGTCGTCCCCCGGGACGTAGTCACGCAGGCTGTCGAACTCGGTTCCCTGGCCTCGGGTCAGCACACTGGTCCGGCCGTCGAGCTCGCGCAGGCGGGCCAGTTTCGAGGGCAGGTGCTTGCGGCTGGCGAAAGGGGGCAGGGCGCGCACGGTCCAGGGGACTTTGTGGCTGCCCTGACGGGTGAAGAGGCCCAGGGGGCCGTACGAGCGGATGGTCACGCGGTCGGCCCGGTGGTCGCCGCGACGGGAGGGGCGCAGGCGCGTCGTGAGGCGGCGTCGTTCGCGGGCCGGGACCGTGAGGCGGTGGCGTGGCGCCACGCCGTCGGCCGTGGGTTCCTGGCTGCTCGGGGGCCAGGCGTCGCGGACGACGGCGCGCAGCGGGCGGCCGTAGGGGTTCGTGAGGGTGAGGTCGACGTCGGCGGTCTCACCGAGGCGTACGGAGGTGTCGCCGGAGCGGGTGAGGCCGAGACGGCGTACGGGGGCGGCCAGGGCGAAGTCGCAGGCGCAGGCCAGCGCCAGGGGGGTGTTGACGGCGAGGATGCCGGTCAGGCTCGGCTCCCAGAGGCCCACGGGGAGGCTGCCGAGGGCCGCGAGGAGGGCGGCGCGTCCGGTGAGGGCCATCAGCGGGGGACCGGGACGTGGGCGAGGATCGCGTTGATGACGGAGTCGGCGGTCACGCCTTCCATCTCGGCTTCCGGACGGAGCTGCACGCGGTGGCGGAGTGCGGGGAGCGCGAGGGCTTTGACGTCGTCGGGGATGACGTAGTCGCGGCCGGTGAGCCAGGCCCAGGCGCGGGCGGTGGAGAGCAGGGCCGTGGCGCCGCGCGGGGAGACGCCGAGGGTGAGGGAGGGCGAGTCGCGGGTCGCGCGGCAGACGTCCACCACGTAGGCGGTGATCTCGGGGGAGACGGAGGTCTTGGCGACCGCGGTCCGGGCGGCTTCCAGGTCGGCGGGGCCCGCGACGGGGCGCACGCCGGCGGCGCGCAGGTCCCGGGGGTCGAAGCCCTCGGCGTGCCGGGTGAGGACGTCGATCTCGTCCTGGCGGGAGGGCAGGGGGACCGTCAGCTTCAGGAGGAAACGGTCCAGCTGGGCCTCCGGAAGGGGGTACGTCCCCTCGTATTCGACCGGGTTCTGGGTGGCCGCGACGAGGAAGGGCTCGGGCAGCGGGCGTGCGGTGCCGTCGACGGTGACCTGGCGTTCCTCCATCGCTTCCAGGAGCGAGGACTGGGTCTTGGGCGGGGTGCGGTTGATCTCGTCGGCCAGGAGGAGGTTGGTGAAGACGGGGCCCGGCTGGAAGGAGAACTCGGTGGTGCGGGCGTCGTAGACGAGGGAGCCCGTGACGTCGCTCGGCATCAGGTCCGGGGTGAACTGGACGCGTTTCGTGTCCAGTTCGAGGCTCGACGCGAGGGCGCGCACGAGCAATGTCTTGGCCACTCCGGGGACGCCTTCGAGCAGGACGTGGCCTCGGCAGAGCAGCGCGACGACGAGGCCGGTGACGGCTGGGTCCTGGCCGACCACGGCTTTGGAGATCTCGGCGCGCAGGGCTTCGAGGGAAGCGCGTGCACCGCCGGGATCTCCGGTGGGCCCGTTGTCAGTGGTCGGGTCCATCATGAGTGGCGTACCTCTCTTTCGAGGGCGTCGAGTTGGTCGGCGAGGG
>NZ_JASKYR010001023.1:0-1878 GCF_041028215.1 Streptomyces flavofungini | reverse complement strand
GAGCTCGGCACGGTCCTCGCCCGCCGAGCGGACCGCCGATGAGCCCAAGCGGCGGTCCGCCGACGCGGACGCCACCGAGCATCCCGGGACCGCCCAGAACGCCGGGACCGCCCAGAACGCCGGGACCGCCCAGAACGCCGGGACCGCCCAGAACGCCGAGGCCGCCCAGAACGCCGAGGCCGCCGAGAGCTCCGAGGCCTCCGGCGGGCGCAGCGACAAGCGCAGGGCCGCGTCCGCGCGGCGGGCCAGGGAACGCGGCCGCACGCCGCTCTTCGATCAGTACGAGGACGGGGACCGGCCGCGCGCCGCGAACGAGTGAGGCACCGTGAGGTCCCCCGGGCTGACCAGCCAGGAGCGGATTTTTGAACACCCCGTTCGGGGTGCTAGAGTTTCACTCGTTGCAAGGGCCTGTGGCGCAGTCTGGTAGCGCACCTCGTTCGCATCGAGGGGGTCTGGGGTTCAAATCCCCACAGGTCCACTGCACATGAGATCCCGTCCGGTTCGCTGAACCGGGCGGGATCTTTGCGTTGCCCGCGTGCGGGCTGTTGTTCTGTGGCGCTCGTCTCACGCGATCGCGTGTGGTTCCGTCCGCTATGGATACATTTGTTCCATGCCGCCCCCTTTCAGGACCGCCGTCGCCGTCTGCGGCACCGCACTCGCCGCCGTCTTCATGGGCGGCTGCGGAGAACCCGACGGGCTGCGGGTCGAGGGTTCGGCGCTCCGTCCTTCGAAGGTGACCGGGCCGGTCTACCTCGCCGACGCGACGGGACAGCCGCTCCAGCGGCCGACGCACGTGGGCCTCACCGAGTACGTCACGCTCGCGGAGCTGGACTGGAAGGACTGGGGCGGGCCGACCGCCCGCGCCACCGGGAGGCTCAGCGGCGAGTGGTGCCTCCCGGCGTGCGCGAAGCGCCCGTACGCGGCGACGCTGACCCTCAGCGGTCTCGAACGGCAGGACCGTCTGGCGTACTACCGGCGGGCGGCCGTGGAACCCGGCGACCCCGAGGAGCTGCCCGCCGCGGCGGTGAACGTGCAGTTCCAGGGCATCCGGCTGTCCGTACCGGAGTTCTGAGCCATGGGACTGCGCACCAAGATCGGGCTCGCCATCGCGGGCACCGCCGCCGTGGTGTCCGTCGTGATGGGGCTCCTCGTCCACCACCGCACGGTCGAGGCCCAGTACGCGGGCGCCCGCAGCCAGATCGGCGACCGGCTCCAGACCGCCGTGCAGGACCACGCCGCCGGGATCGACGGCGACCGCACGCTCATCGACCCGCCCGATCTGCCCAAGCCCCTGGCCAAGGCCGTGCGGCAGGGCAGGTGGGCCGTCTACCTCGACCGCGGCGGACAGGTGCCGCAGCTCTGGGCGGCGAGCGGGTACGGCAAGGAGATCGTCGCCCTGAAGCGGCCCTTCGACCGCGAGACGGAGACCGTACGGGACCTGGACCGGGTCCTGTGGATCTCCGGCGGCATCGGGACCGCGCTCGCCTGTGTGGCGGGGCTGCTCGTCGCCAACCGGCTCGGGCGTCGGCTCACCCGCAAGGCGCGGGCGGCGCGGCGCATCGCCGACGGCGACCTGACGGCGCGCCTCCCGCTGCACGGCAAGGACGAGATCACCCAGCTCGCGTCCGCCGTCAACACCATGGCCGACGCGCTCGCCGCACGGCTGCGCGCGGAGCGCGAGGTCACCGCGAACATCGCGCACGAGCTGCGGACACCGGTGGCCGGGATGGTGACGGCGGCCTCGCTCCTCCCCGCCGGGCGGCCGTCCGAGCTGGTCCAGGAGTCGGCGGGGCGGCTACGGGTGCTCGTGGACGACGTCATCGAGGTGGCGCGGCTCGACGGGGCGGCCCAGCGGCTCGCCCTGGAGGTGTGTGAACT
>NZ_JASKYR010001022.1:0-1910 GCF_041028215.1 Streptomyces flavofungini | reverse complement strand
GTATCCGCATGGAGCCCGCCCCCGCGACCGTCACGTCACGCCCCGGCCGGGGAGCGTGCACGATCGCGCCGTCGCCCACGTACATCCCCACGTGGCTGGCGTCCGCGTGGTAGATGATCAGGTCGCCGGGGCGCATGTTCTTGATGTCGACGTGCGGGAGCTGCTTCCACTGCTCCTGCGAGGTCCGCGGGATGCCCCTGCCGGCCGCCGCCCACGCCTTCGAGGTGAGCCCCGAGCAGTCGTACGAACCCGGGCCCTCGGCGCCCCATACGTACGGCTTGCCGATCTGGGCGGTGGCGAACTCGATGGCCTTCTTGCCCTGCGGCGTCGCCTTGGCGCCGATGTCCTTGAGGACGCCCGAACCGACCCAGGCCGACTGCTTCTTGGAGGCCGCGGCCTCCTCCAGCTTGCGCAGCCGCTCCCGCTCCTTCTTCTCCAGCCGCGACTCCAGCTTCTCGGCGGCCGCTATCTTCTTCTTGATCTTCTTCTTCGACGCGGCCTTCGCCTTGCGGTTGGCTTCCAGCTTCTTCCAGCGCGCGGTGGCGTCCTCCGCGTAGACCCGCAGGTCCTCCTGGGTCCTGGACAGCTCGGTCAGCATGCCCTTGGTGGCCTTCTGGCCCTGCCGCATGCGTCCGGCGCCGTCCAGGAACTGACCCGGGTCCTCGCTCAGCATGAGCTGGGCCTCGTCCGGTATGCCGCCGCCGCGGTACTGCGCGCGGGCCGCTGCGCCCGCCCGTGCCTTGAGCTTCTTCAGCTTGGCCTGGCCGTCGGCGATCTCCTTGGCCAGCTTCACGATCTGCTTGGACTGCTTGTCGGCCTTTTCCTCGGCCGCGTTGTACTCGTCCGTCGCTACGCCCGCGTCGTGATAGAGCTTCTCGATCTCCTTGCGGACCTGCTCCAGGGACTCGTCCGATCTGGGCGCCGTCGGAGTCGCCGGAGTCACCTGAGTCGTCGAGGCCACCGGGCCCGACGGAGTCGGCGGGTCGGTCGGTCTCGTCGGGGCCGAAGGGCTCGCATAAGCCGCTCCCGGCGCGGCCACCACTACCGCCGCCGCGCAGATCAGCGCCACGGTCGCCGCCGTCGAGCATCGCTTGCCGGTCACGCCCTGCCACCCCCAAGAACCTGATTTACCGTCAGTAACTTGCCGTCGCTTCCGGGATGGTGCCATGCCGGACGCCATTGCGACAGAGCACGACAGGAACTCCGATCTCCCCACCCGTCACATGTGACGAACGGCACGCGAACTTCGTTCCCCCCAGGTCACGGCGCGCCCATCACCCGGTCCGCGGCGCCAACGCGTCCCACGCCACCGTCAGTTCCCCCTGCCGCCACCGCGACGTCCCGTCGAGCACGGGCCAGTCGGCGCTCAGGCCGCGCGCCGTCCTGATCCAGCGCTGCCGCGCGCCGTAGGAGGCGTACGGGGCCGCCGCCGCCCAGGCGCGGTCGAAGTCCCGCAGGAACGCGTGGACCGGTTCGCCCGGCACGTTGCGGTGGATCAGCGCCTTCGGCAGCCGCTCGGCGAGGTCCGAGGGCCGGTCGAGGGAGCCGAGCCGGGCCGCGAAGGTCACCGAACGCGGGCCCTCGGTGCCGAGCGCGACCCAGACGTGCCGCCGCCCGATCTCGTCGCAGGTGCCCTCGACGAGCAGGCCGCCGGGTGCGAGGCGCGCGCGGAGCCGCTCCCAGACGGCGGCGACCTGGTCCTCGTCGTACTGGCGCAGCACGTTCGCGGCCCTGATCAGGGCCGGTCGGCCCGGCAGGGGCACCTCGAAGCCGCCGTGGCGGAACGTGAGGCCCTCGCGCTCGTACGGTTTCGCCGCCGCGACCCGGGCCGGTTCGATCTCGACGCCGACCACGCGCGCGCGGGGCGCTGCGGTACGCAGCCGCAGGAGCAGTTGCGCGACGGTCCAGGG
>NZ_JASKYR010001021.1:0-2540 GCF_041028215.1 Streptomyces flavofungini | reverse complement strand
ATGTGATGACAGTGCAGACTTCCTGGCGCCGCCGTGCGGCGCTCACCACCGCCGCCCTGGCCTGCTGCGCCTCGGCCCTGGCCGGGCTCCCCTCCGGAGCCGCCGCGGCACCCGCCACCCCCGCGGCATCGGCCGCGGCCACCACCTTCTCCGACGACTTCAACGGCCCCGCGGGGGCCGCGGTCGACGGCGGCAAGTGGCAGATCGAGACGGGCGACAACGTCAACAACCACGAGCGGCAGTACTACACCTCGGGCAACAAGAACGCGGCCCTGGACGGCCAGGGCAACCTGGTCATCACCGCCCGCAAGGAGAACCCCGGCAACTACCAGTGCTGGTACGGGCGTTGCGAGTACACCTCGGCCCGGCTCAACACCTCCGGCAAGTTCACCCAGACGTACGGCCACGCCGAGGCCCGCATGAAGATCCCGCGCGGGCAGGGCATCTGGCCCGCGTTCTGGATGCTCGGCGCCGACATCGGCAGCGTTGGCTGGCCGAACAGCGGCGAGATCGACATCATGGAGAACGTCGGCTTCGAGCCGGGCACCGTCCACGGCACCCTGCACGGTCCCGGCTACTCCGGTTCCGGCGGCATCGGCGCGGGCTACACACTGCCCGGCGGTGAGGCGTTCGCGGACAAGTTCCACACCTTCGCGGTGGACTGGTCACCGAACAAGATCACCTGGTCCGTGGACGGCAAGGTCTACCAGACCCGCACCCCCGCCGACCTCAACGGCAACCGGTGGGTCTTCGACAAGCCCTTCTTCCTGATCCTCAACCTCGCGGTCGGCGGCTACTGGCCCGGCGATCCCAACGGCAGCACCCCGTTCCCGAGCAAGCTCGTCGTCGACTACGTAAGGGTCACCAGCAACAACTGACACCGGCGAGACCGACGGCACCGCCGCCGACCGCGTTCAGCCGGCCGGCGGCGGTACGCGTCGCCGCGTCACGCGCCGGGGTCCGGCGCCGCCGAGCCGCTCACCGCGCCCGGCCCCGTCGCCTCCGGGCTCGGCGTCGCGCTCAGGGACGGTCCTCACGGGTGCATGCGCGCGCCCTTGAGGACCTTGTCCACCGCGTTGCGCGGGCCGTACACCGCGAGGCCCACCAGATCCAGGTCCGCCCCGTGCACGGCTCCGACGGCCGCCCGGTTGTCGCGGTCGTTGCCCGTGGTGAAGAGGTCCGCCGTGAACAGGGCTCTCGGCAGTGAGCGGGCGAGCGCCTTGCCGTGCGCGGCCGTCAGGGCCTCCTTCGACCCCTCGAAGACGAGCACGGGCTGGCGGAACATGGACAGGTAGGGGGTGCCGTCGGCGTCCTCGTACGGCTCGCCGACGACCTCGGGCTCGGCCGTGCCGAGGCCGCTCACCAGGAAGGCGGTGACGTTCAGCCGCTGCCAGGTCTCCAGGTCGTCGCGGAGCAGGACGGCGATCTTGGTGTCGAAGCGCACGGGCGGGTGCGCGGGCCGGTGCTGGGCCTCCGTCGCGACGGGGCCGGGGGTGGTGTCCGTTCTCATGCTGTGAGACKCGCGGGTCGGCGGCCGCCGCGTCTTGTACGTTCTTTACGTGGTGGGACGGCGAGCGGGGCAGCGGCAGGAGGTGTCGGCCTGGCGCCCGGCGGTCGCGGGCGTCGTGGAGGTCTTCCACGCCCATTTCACCGAGCACGCCTACCCCATGCACGTGCACGACGCCTGGACGCTCCTGATCGTCGACGACGGAGCCGTCCGCTACGAACTGGACCGCCACGACCGCGGCACCCCGAGCGGCACGGTGAGCCTGCTCCCGCCGCAGGTCCCGCACAACGGCTCGGCCGCGACCCCGCACGGGTTCCGCAAGCGGGTGCTCTACCTCGACATGACGCAGCTCGACGAGCGCTTCATCGGCCCGGCGGTGGATGGCCCCGACCTCGCCGATCCGCTGCTGCGCACCCGCGTGGGGCAGCTCCACACGGCGCTGGCGAACCGGGGCGACGAACTGGAGGCGGAGAGCCGTCTGGCGCTGATCGGCGAACGGCTGCGGGGACATCTGCGGCCCGCGCCACCGGCCGCCGCGCCCGTACCGGCCCGGGGCGTCGCCCACAGCCTGCGCGACCTCCTGGACGAGCGGCTCGCCGAGGGCATCACCCTGGACGAGGCCGGGCACCGTATCCACGCCAGCTCCGCCCACCTCGTACGCGCCTTCAGCGGCGCCTTCGGCATCGCCCCGCACCAGTACCTGATGTCCCGCAGGGTCGATCTGGCGCGCGGGATGCTGCTCGAAGGGCGGCCGCCCGGCGAGGTGGCGATCGCTGCCGGGTTCTACGACCAGCCGCACTTCACCCGGCACTTCAAGCGGGTGGTGGGGACGACGCCCGGGCGGTACGCGCGTGCGGGCGCCGCCCGTTAGGGCCCGCACGGCAGCAGGGCGGCGGCCAGGATSCCCGCGCCGCTCAGGGTGAGCAGCCCGGCGACCAGGAGGCGTCCGGTGCGGCGGACCGCGAAGATCGCGACGAGGGCGGCGACCTGCCGCTGACCGCCCGGGGCAGCGACGTCACGGGCGTCCCCGCGG
>NZ_JASKYR010001020.1:0-2547 GCF_041028215.1 Streptomyces flavofungini | reverse complement strand
GCTCCTCCGCGTGGAGCGTCGGCGGCCGACTGGTCACCGGGCACGGTCGCACTCCTGACGACCGCGCGCCCCTGGCCCACGGGCACACGCCCCCGCCGCGCGGGCGTGTCGGGCTTCGGAGCGAGCGGAACCAACGCCCACCTGATCATCGAGGAACCGCCGGACGCGGAGGTGCCGTTCGCCGACGCCCCGCAAACCTCCGGACGGGCGCCCGGCGACGCCCCGGACCCCGCACCCGTCGTCTGGCCCCTGTCCGGGAAGGGCCCCGGCGGGCTCGCCGCGCAGGCCCGCCGGTTGCACGGCTGGGTGACCGCGCGTCCCGAGTCGAGCGTGGCCGACATCGGGTGGGCCCTCGCCACCACCCGTGCCCCGCTCTCGCACCGGGCCGTCGTCGTCGGCGGTGACCGGGACGGACTCCTCGACCGGCTGGCCCGGCTCGCGTCCCCCGAGGACGGACGGGAAGCGGCGGAAGGCGGCATACGGCCCGGCAAGGTCGCCTTCGTCTTCCCGGGCCAGGGCTCGCAGTGGGCGGGCATGGCGGCGGAACTCCTCGCCTCCGCGCCCGTGTTCGCCCACCGCGTCGAGGAGTGCGCGAAGGCCCTCGCCCCCCACCTCGGCTACGACCTCCTCGCCGTCCTGAACGACGAGCCCGGCGCCCCGTCCCTGGACCGCGTCGACGTCGTCCAGCCCGTCCTGTTCTCCGTGATGGTGTCGCTCGCCGCGCTCTGGCGCTCCTACGGAGTGCGGCCCGACGCGGTGGTCGGCCACTCCCAGGGCGAGATGGCGGCCGCCTGCGTCGCGGGGGCGCTGTCGCTCGACGACGCGGCCCGCGTCGTGGCGCTGCGCAGCCGCGCCATCGCCACGCTCGGCACGGGCGGCGGCATGCTGTCGGTCGCCGAACCGGCGGCGGACGTACGGGCACGCATCGCCGCCCTGCCAGGACCGGCGGCGGACCTCTGCGTCGCCGTGGTCAACAGCCCCTCGTCCGTGGTCGTCTCCGGACCGGCCGACGCCCTCACCGAGCTGTCCGAGGACTGCGCGGCGGAAGGCGTCTGGGCGCGCAGGGTCCCCGTCGACTACGCCTCCCACTCGCCGCAGATGGAGGAGCTTGAGCCAGAGCTGCGGGCGGCCCTCGGCCCGGTGCGGCCCCGGTCCGCACCGGACACCGCGTTCTACTCCACGGTGACCGCCGAGCGCACGGACACCACCGCGCTCGACGCGGGCTACTGGTACACCAACCTGCGCGGCCCCGTGCTGTTCGAGGACACCGTCCGCGCCATGGCCGACGCCGGTTACCGCACGTTCATCGAGGTCAGCCCGCACCCGGTGGTGACCACCCCGATCAGCCACACCCTCGAATCGGCCGCCCCCGGCCCCGGCACGACCGTCATCGGCACCCTGAAGCGCGACCACGGCGGCCCCGCCGACTTCCTGGACAGCGTGGGAGAGGCGTACGTGGGCGGCGTGGACGTCGACTGGAGGGCGGCGTTCGCCGGCCGCGACGCACGGCGCGTGGAACTGCCGAGGTACGCCTTCACCCGGCGGCGGTTCTGGGTCGACCACCCCGCCGACGACGCGGGCGCGGCCGCAGCGGCGTCCGTGCGGCACCCCGTCCTCTCCGGACAACTGAGCCTCGCCGGATCGCTCGGGCACGTCTTCACCGGCCGCCTCTCGCCCACCCGCCACCCCTGGCTCGCCGACCACACGGTCTTCGGCGAGGTCGTCGTGCCGGGCACGGCCCTGGTCGAACTCGCCGCGACGGCCGGTCGGCGCCTCGGCCTGCCGACGGTGGAGGAACTGACCCTCGAAGCGCCCTTGCTGATCCGCGCGGACGAGGTGTCCGTACAGCTTCAGGCCGCGGAGACCGACGCGCGGGGCCGTGCCGCCTTCACCCTTCACGCGGAGGACGGCGCGGGCGGCTGGACGCGGCACGCGTCCGGCGTGCTGGGCGGTCCCGGGGTGGAGAGGGGGACGACGGCACGGTCGGCGGACTCGCCGGGTGAGGAGGCGCAGGCGGGGGAGCCGGTCGTCTGGCCCCCCGCGGGCGCGGTGCCGGTCGGCATCGGCGACCTGTACGGACGCCTCGCGGCGCGGGGCATGGAGTACGGCGGGATGTTCCGCGGGCTGCGGCGGGTCTGGCGGCACGGCGCCGAGCTCTGCGCGGACGTCGCCGTGGACGCCACGGACGGCTTCGACCCCCGTCACCTCCTGCACCCGGCCCTGCTCGACGCCGCCTTCCACGCCGCCTTCGCCGCAGGCCCGGACGGGGACGGCGCCGCCCTGCTGCCCTTCGCCTGGACCGGCGTACGCCTGACACCCGGCGAGCGCGCGCCCCGCGAGCTGCGCGTCCGCCTGACCCCGACGGGCCAGGACACCGTACGACTGACCGCGGCCGACACCGACGGACGGACGGTGGCCACCGTCGCATCGGTGGTCGCGCGCCCCGTCACGGAGTCCCAGCTCAGTGCCGCGCGCCCGGTGACCGCGGACTGCCTGTTCGGGGTGGACTGGCAGCGGGCGGCACCCGGCGTGGCGCCGGGTGCCGCC
>NZ_JASKYR010000102.1:0-14180 GCF_041028215.1 Streptomyces flavofungini | reverse complement strand
GTACACACGTAACGCCCCGTAAGACGAAGCGTCCCGCGAGAACCGTGGAGGCCATGGCAGGATCGGGGGTGTCATGACTGCTCCCGTGAAGCCCTTGCCGCACAGCCCGAGTCCCGGGGACGTTTCCGGGGTCGCGGGCGACGCCCTGCACCGTTCCGTCATCGCCTGGTTCGACGCGCACGCCCGTGACCTGCCCTGGCGGCGCGAGGACGCCGGGCCGTGGGGCGTGATGGTCAGTGAGTTCATGCTCCAACAGACGCCGGTCAGCCGGGTCCTGCCCGTGTACGAGCAGTGGCTCGCCCGCTGGCCCCGCCCCGCCGATCTCGCCAAGGAGGCGCCCGGCGAGGCCGTCCGCGCCTGGGGGCGGCTCGGCTATCCGCGCCGCGCCCTGCGGCTGCACGGCGCCGCCGTCGCCATAACGGAGCGGCACGGCGGCGATGTCCCCACCCAGCACGCCCAGTTGCTGGCGCTGCCCGGCATCGGGGAGTACACGGCCGCCGCCGTGGCCTCGTTCGCGTACGGTCAGCGGCACGCCGTGCTCGACACGAACGTGCGCCGCGTCTTCGCGCGCGCCGTGACCGGCGTGCAGTACCCGCCGAACGCCACCACCGCCGCCGAGCGCAAGCTGGCCCGCGCCCTGCTGCCGGAGGACGAGCACACCGCGTCCCGCTGGGCCGCCGCCTCCATGGAGCTCGGCGCCCTGGTCTGCACGGCGAAGAACGAGGCTTGCGAGCGGTGCCCGATCGCCGCGCTGTGCGCCTGGCGCGCGGCCGGCAAGCCCGCGCACGAGGGCCCGGCCCGCCGCGGTCAGACGTACGCGGGGACCGACCGCCAGGTGCGCGGCAAGCTGCTCGCCGTGCTCCGCGAGGCCGTGACGCCCGTACCGCAGGCCGCTCTCGACAAGGTCTGGGACGAGCCCGTGCAGCGGGCCCGCGCCCTCGACGGCCTGGTCGCCGACGGCCTCGTCGAGCCACTGCGGGGCGGTCTCTACCGGCTGCCGCTGACCTGAGGCACGGCCCCGCCGACCCGAGCCCGGTGCCACTGACCTGACTCGGGCAGCCGCTGACCTGGCCCAGGCAGCCGCTGACCTGGCCCAGGCAGCCGCTGACCTGGCCCAGGCAGCCGCTGACCTGGCCCAGGCAGCCGCTGACCTGTGCCTTTCAGCCGACGGTCATAGGGGCCGCACCCCCGGTAATCAGAGGTTTTTACGTCGGTCCTACTTCTGTTACACAACCTACGTACAGCCGTGCGCCCGCCGCTGGCTCGTCCGCACAACCTCGTGACAACGCCTCCGTAACTTCATAGCCGTACCGCGGATCAGGGACAGCGGGCGGCAATGGGACAGAACGGAGGCGGTTTGAGATGGCGCACGGCGAGGTGCTCGAATTCGAAGAGTACGTCCGCACTCGGCAGGATGCCCTGCTGCGCAGTGCCCGGCGCCTGGTCCCGGACCCCGTGGACGCCCAGGACCTGCTCCAGACCGCGCTCGTGCGGACGTACGGCCGCTGGGAGGGCATAGCCGACAAGCGGCTCGCGGACGCCTATCTGCGCCGCGTCATGATCAACACCCGTACGGAGTGGTGGCGCGCCCGCAAGCTCGAAGAGGTGCCCACCGAGCAGCTGCCCGACGCGAGCGTGGAAGACTCCACCGACCAGCACGCGGACCGCGCGCTGCTCATGGACATCATGAAGGTGCTCGCACCCAAGCAGCGCAGCGTCGTCGTGCTGCGACACTGGGAGCAGATGTCCACAGAGGAGACGGCTGCCGCACTCGGCATGTCGGCCGGAACGGTCAAGAGCACGCTGCACCGGGCGCTCGCCCGGCTCCGCCAGGAGCTGGAGAGCCGCGACCTGGATGCCCGCGCGCTCGAACGTGAGGAGCGGGAGCGTTGCGCGGCCTAGGCCCTGAGGCCACGAGGAGTGTGCAGGCGGCGAGTACGGCGATGGCCGTGCTCGCCGTCGTCGGGCTTTCCCTGGCCGCCTGTTCGACGGGCGGTTCCGGCGCGCGCGACGAGGGACCGGCCCGCAGCGACCCGGTGATGTCCTCGTCCCCCGCGCCCTCTCAGTCGACCGCCCCGCCGCAGGAGAAGGTCGACGCCGTGCGGCTCGTCAAGGACGACCCGAAGGTCAGCCCCGCGATCAAGCGGGACCTGAAGCCGTGCGCCGGGGACACCTACCCGGTCGACGTCTCCTACGGGAGTCTGACCGGAGGCTCGACTTCCGACGTCGTCGTGAACGTGCTGACCTGCGCGGACGCGGTCGGCATCGGAAGCTACGTGTATCGCGCACAGGGTGGCGGGTACGAGAATGTGTTCAAGGCCGAGGAGCCCGCGTCCGTCTATGCCGAGATCGACCGGGGCGATCTGGTCGTGACGAAGCAGCTCTACACGAAGGGCGACTCGGTGACCTACCCCTCCGGCGAGGAAGTGATCACGTATCACTGGACGTCGAACCACTTCGCCGAGACGGAACGCACCCGCAGCGACTTCAGCGGCGCGGTGGGCGGCGACCCGACCCCGCCCTCCGCGGACTGAGCGGTTCCGGGTCGCGCGCTGAGTCGCACACCGGGGCGCACACTACGTACGAGACAGCTGCGTACGAGACACCCGCGTACGAGACACACTACGTACGAGCCGCATGACACGTACCGAGAAGGACTGAGAGCATCCGATGGCAGAGCAGACCCATGTCCTGTTCGTCGAGGACGACGACGTCATCCGCGAGGCCACGCAGCTCGCCCTTGAGCGCGACGGATTCGTGGTGACCGCCATGCCCGACGGCCTCTCGGGCCTTGAGGCGTTCCGTGCCGACCGCCCCGACATCGCGCTGCTCGACGTGATGGTGCCGGGGCTCGACGGGGTCTCGCTCTGCCGCCGTATCCGCGACGAGTCGACCGTGCCGGTGATCATGCTGTCGGCGCGCGCCGACTCCATCGACGTCGTGCTCGGCCTCGAAGCGGGCGCCGACGACTATGTGACGAAGCCGTTCGACGGTGCCGTCCTGGTCGCCCGTATCCGCGCGGTCCTGCGCCGCTTCGGGCACGCGAGCGGTCCCGGCTCCGCCGCGTCCGCCGCCGACGGGGGTGCGGCGGCCGACGGGGGCGTGCTGCACTTCGGCGATCTGGAGATCGACACGGAGGGCATGGAGGTGCGCAAGGACGGCGCCCCGGTGGGGCTCACGCCGACCGAGATGCGCCTGCTGCTCGAATTCTCCTCAGCGCCCGGCACGGTCCTCTCCCGTGACAAGCTTCTTGAGCGGGTCTGGGACTACGGCTGGGGCGGCGACACCCGCGTCGTCGACGTCCATGTGCAGCGGCTGCGCACCAAGGTCGGCCAGGACCGCATCGAGACGGTGCGCGGCTTCGGCTACAAGCTCAAGGCGTGAGCGAAGGCGTGACGTACGGCGCACGGCGGCCCCGCGCGGGACGCGGACTCGGGGGACACATATGAACAGCGGCGGCGGGCGTTTCCGGACGGTGCTGCCAGCCGGCCTGCGCACCGGCGTGCGCTGGAAGATCAGCGCGGCGATCGCGTTGGTCGGCGCGCTGGTCGCGGTGGTGCTCAGCCTGGTCGTGCACAACGCCGCGCGCGTCTCGATGCTCGACAACGCGCGCGATGTGCAGGACGAGCGCATCCAGTTCGCCCTGCGCCTCTACGCCGCCTCGCAGCGGCAGACGCTCCAGTTCGGCACGAAGGTCGACGACCCCGCGCTCCCCGGCGAGCTGCGCCAGAAGGTGCTCACGGGCCGCCGCGCCACCTTCGTCGAGGACAAGCCGGACGGCGTGCCCGACATCTGGGCGGCCGTGCCGCTCGCCGACGGGCACGTCCTCTCGCTGCACTCGCGCTTCACCGACCGCAGCGCCACCGTCATGAAGGACCTCGACCAGGCCCTCGTCATCGGCTCGATCACGGTCGTCTTCGGCGGCTGCGCGCTGGGCGTGCTGATCGGCGGGCAGCTCTCGCGGCGGCTGCGCAGGGCGGCGACGGCGGCGAGCGATGTCGCCCAGGGCCAGACCGACGTCAGTGTGCGCGACGCCATCGGCGGTTACGTGAAGGACGAGACGGACGATCTGGCGAGCGCCGTCGACGCCATGGCCGACGCCCTCAAGCAGCGCCTCGAAGCCGAGCGCCGGGTGACCGCGGACATCGCGCACGAGCTGCGCACCCCGGTGACCGGGCTCCTCACGGCGGCCGAGCTGCTGCCGCCCGGGCGCCCGACCGAGCTGGTCAGGGACCGCGCGCAGGCGATGCGCACGCTGGTCGAGGACGTACTCGAAGTGGCCCGTCTCGACTCCGCGGCCGAGCGCGCCGAGCTCCAGGACATCACCCTGGGCGAGTTCGTGAGCCGGCGGATGGCCGTCCTGAGCACGGACGTGACGGTGACGGTGGTGCACGAGTCGGAGGTCACCACCGACCCGCGCCGCCTGGAGCGCATCCTCGGCAACCTCGTCGCCAACGCCACCAAGCACGGCAGGCCGCCGATCGAGGTCAGCGTCGAGGGCCGGGTGGTCCGGGTGCGCGACCACGGCCCCGGCTTCCCCGAGGCGCTCCTCGACGAGGGTCCGAGCCGCTTCCGCACCGGCAGCGCCGACCGGGCGGGGCACGGCCACGGCCTCGGTCTGACGATCGCGGCGGGCCAGGCGCGGGTGCTCGGCGCGCGGCTCACCTTCCGCAACGTACGCCCGGCGGGCGCGGACCCCGATGTGCCCGCCGAGGGCGCGGTGGCGGTGCTCTGGCTGCCGGAGCACGCACCGACGAACACGGGGAGCTTCCCGATGCTGAAGCTGCCCGACAACCTCTGAGCGCGTCCGCCGAGCGCGTTCGCCGTACGCGCACGGCACAGGCGCGCGGCACGACCTCGCGACACGGACGACGGCCCCCGGCGCGCGTACGCCGGGGGCCGTCGTCCCGCCGGAGCGGGGAGGGGGTCACACGTGGCTCAGACCGTCTCGACGGCCGCCGCGGGGGTTTCCGCGGTGGCGCCGCCCGGGGCGTCGGCGGGCTTCTTGGCCTCGGGGCCGGAGCCGCGCAGCGGCAGTTCCTTGACGAAGAGCGCCGCGATCAGTGCGGCCACCGCGATGGCCGCGCCGAGCAGGAACGCCGAGTGGATGCCGGAGGAGACCGCGTACTCGTAGGCGTCGCGCAGCGGGACCGGCAGCTTCTTCAGGCCCTCGTTGGTGAGCTGCGTCGACTGCTCGGTGACCTGGCCGCCCACCGATCCGGCGCGCTCGGCCATCACGTCCTTGACCCGGTCGTTGAAGAGCGCGCCCATGATCGCGACACCGAAGGAGGAGCCGAGCGTACGGAAGAGCGTGGCCGAGGACGAGGCGACGCCCATGTCCTTCATCTCCACGCTGTTCTGCGCGACCAGCATGGTGATCTGCATCAGGAAGCCCATACCGGCGCCGACCACGGCCATGTAGACACCCGAGGTGAACCGCGAGGTCTCCGTGTCCATCTGCGCCATCAGGAAGAAGCCGCCGATCAGCAGTACGGTGCCGACGACCGGGAACATCTTGTACTTGCCGGTGGCCGTGGTGAACCGTCCCGCGAAGACCGAGACGACCATCATCGAGAGCAGCATGGGCAGGAGCAGCAGCCCCGAGTTGGTCGCCGATGCGCCCTGCACCGACTGCTGGTAGAGCGGCAGGAAGAGCATCGCGCCGAACATCACGAAGCCGGTGATGAAGCCGATGACGGCCATCAGCGAGAAGTTGCGGCTGCGGAAGATGTGCAGCGGCATGATCGGCTCGGCGGCCTTCTTCTGCACGAAGACGAAGCCGATCAGGGCGACGACGCCGATGGCGATGAGCTCCATGATCACGGCCGAGCCCCAGGCGTACTCCGAGCCGCCCCAGGTGGTGACGAGCACGAGCGCGCTGATGCCCGCGGTGAGCAGGGCCGCGCCGAGGTAGTCGATGCGCCCGTCCGCCTTCTTCTTCGGCAGGTGCAGGACGGCGGTCACCATGGCGAGCGCCACCGCGCCGAGCGGCAGGTTGATGTAGAAGGCCCAGCGCCAGCCGAGGTGGTCGGTGATCGTGCCGCCGACCAGCGGGCCGCCGATCATCGCGACCGCCATGACGCCGGTCATCATGCCCATGTACTTGCCGCGGTCCCGCGGCGGCACCAGGTCACCGATGATCGCCATGACGCCGACCATCAGACCGCCCGCGCCCAGACCCTGGATCGCACGGAACCCGATGAGCTGGCCCATGTCCTGCGCCATGCCGCTCAGCGCGGAGCCCGCGAGGAAGATGACTATCGCGGTGAGGAAGGCGCCCTTGCGCCCGTACATGTCGCCGAGCTTGCCCCAGATGGGGGTGGAGGCGGCGGTGGCCAGGGTGTAGCCGGTCACGACCCACGAGAGGTGTTCCAGGCCGCCGAGGTCGCCGACGATGGTCGGCATGGCCGGGCTCACGATCATGTTGTCGAGCATCGCGAGCAGCATCGTGATCATCAGGGCCATCAGCACGACGCGCACGCTGCGCGGCGCGGGCTCGGCCCCCTTCGCGCCGGGTACGGCCTCTGTTTTCTTGTCCGGTACGGCCTTCGCCGTGGTCTTGTCAGCCATGCTTCCCCACTCCCCGTAACTCCCCAGGAACGCCCTGGTCTGCACCGAGTGCCTTACTTGCCGCCCGGCTAGTTGACTACACTGCGGTAAGGTAGACCCGTAACTAGCCGGGCGTCAAGTAAGTTAAGCGGAGTCGAGGAGTCCCCGATGGGCACGGGCACAGGCAAGCAGCAGCGCCGCGGGAACACCCGCCAGCGCATCCAGGACGTGGCCCTCGAACTCTTCGCCGAGCAGGGGTACGAGAAGACGTCGCTGCGGGAGATCTCGGAGCGCCTGGAGGTCACGAAGGCGGCGCTGTACTACCACTTCAAGACCAAGGAAGACATCCTCACCAGCATCTTCGAGGACAGCACCCGGCCCATCGACGAGCTGATCGAGTGGGGCCACCAGCAGCCGCAGCCGCCCACCCTGGACGTCAGGAAGCAGGTCCTGCGCCGGTACAGCGACATCCTGGTCGACGCGGCGCCGCTCTTCCGCTTCATGCAGGAGAACCAGGCCACGATGCGCGACCTGAAGACCGGCGAGAGCTTCAAGGACCGCATGATCGGGCTCTACGAGATCCTGAAGGACCCGGGGGCCGCCATGGCCGACCAGGTGCGGTGCTTCAGCGCGCTGTTCACCATGCACGGCGGGATGTTCGCGCTGAAGGACGTCGAAGGCGACCCCGAGGAGAAGCGCAAGGCCATCCTGGAGGTCGCCATCGATCTGGTCACGCGGGCGCACACCGACGCCGGGGCGGACGCGAGCGGCTGAGGCCGCCGCCCGGTCCGCCGGGAGGCCGGAGCAGGACCTGAGCCCTGCGCCGGGGTCAGACCTTCACGCCCACCGAGCCGAGGAAGGCCACGGGGTCGATCGCCGAGCCGTAGTTCGCGGTCTTGCGGATCTCGAAGTGCAGGTGCGGGCCGCTGGAGTTTCCGGTGTTTCCGGAGAGGGCGATGTGCTGGCCGGTGCCGACGTTCTGGCCGACGCGGACGTCGATGCGCGAGAGGTGCGCGTACTGCGAGAACGTACCGTCGTTGTGCTTGATCACGACGGCGTTGCCGTACGCGGGGCCGTCGCCGCCGCCGTTCGGGCCCGCCTTGACGACGGTGCCGGTGTGGGCGGCGCCCACGTTGGTGCCGACCGGCACGGCGAAGTCCTGGCCGGAGTGCTTGTGCGACCACATGTTGCCGCCGAGGCCGAAGGTCGCGGAGAGCGTGTAGCGCTCGACCGGGTGGACCCAGGACGCGGCGGCCTTCTTGGCGTCCGCGGCCTTCTTCGCCGCGTCCTTCCGCGCCTTGTCCGCGGCCTTGGCCTGGGCGTCGGCCTGGGCGCGGAGCGACTTCACCGAGACGCCCGGCAGGGCGCCGCCGGCCTTGGTGCTGTCTGCGGCGACCGAGACCCCGGCCCCCATGGCCACCGACGCCCCGACACCCGCGGCGACGAGAGCCGCCTGCATACGGAACATCGACGGACGGGCCTGGTGGGACTTGGTGCGCTTCGACATGAGGATGTCCTCCGGAGCTTGATGACTGAGGGGGGCATGCGCCGATCCGGCACGGGAGCGGGTGAGGTCCCGCGGAGCACGTCTCGCCGGTTCGGCCATCCCTTGGTAACCCGTGCTCCCGCCATCGCCCAAAACGCCCATCTACTACCCAAAGCCGTAGCAGGCCGTCATCATTTCAACCTCTTGACGCCATCAAATCCGGACAATTACCCCTCGCCCGGAGAGCGCCGCTTTCTCCTCATGGACCGGCACAACCGCACGTCGGAGGCGCCCCGGGGGCATATGCGCGGTGGCCCGCGCCTGGTCCCCCCGGACGCGGCGAAGGCCCCGCGGGTTGCGGGACCAAAGTCCCGGACCGCCCCGGCGAAGCCAGCACTATTCCGCCTAGTAAGGGCCTCGGCCCCTGTGCGTCATGTCACCGGCAAGGAAGATCCACTCCCCCGCGACTGTGACGCCCGCTACGCCATGAGGGGCCTCGCGAACGCCCCCGGGAGGCCCGTCCGGAGGTACGGGAAAGGGGCTGCCCCGGACCGTTCTCACGGTCCGGGGCAGCCCCTTCGCAGCGCGCCTGGCGGCTACGCCTCCTTGCTCAGGTTCGGGCCCGCGCCGCCACCGGCGGCCGACTCGATCGGCGGCACGTCGGGCAGTGCCGCCTTCTCCTCGCCACGGAAGGTGAACGTGGCGGTCTCGCCCTCGCCCTCCGTGTCGACGACCACGATGTGGCCGGGACGCAGCTCACCGAAGAGGATCTTCTCGGAGAGGGTGTCCTCGACCTCGCGCTGGATCGTGCGCCGCAGCGGACGCGCGCCGAGCACCGGGTCGTAGCCCTTCTTCGCGAGCAGCTCCTTGGCGGACTGGGAGAGCTCGATGCCCATGTCCCGGTCCTTGAGGCGCTCGTCCACCTTGGTGATCATCAGGTCGACGATCTGGAGGATGTCGTCCTGGCTGAGCTGCGGGAAGACGACGACGTCGTCCACGCGGTTCAGGAACTCCGGGCGGAAGTGCTGCTTCAGCTCGTCGCTGACCTTGTTCTTCATCCGCTCGTAGTTGGACTTCGTGTCGCCCTGGGCCGCGAAGCCGAGGTTGAAGCCCTTCGAGATGTCACGGGTGCCGAGGTTGGTCGTCATGATGATGACCGTGTTCTTGAAGTCGACGACCCGGCCCTGGGAATCGGTCAGGCGACCGTCCTCCAGGATCTGCAGGAGCGAATTGAAGATGTCCGGGTGCGCCTTCTCGACCTCGTCGAAAAGAACGACGGAGAACGGCTTGCGGCGCACCTTCTCGGTGAGCTGACCGCCCTCTTCGTAACCCACGTAACCGGGGGGCGAACCGAAGAGACGCGAGACCGTGTGCTTCTCGCTGAACTCCGACATGTCGAGGGAGATCAGCGCGTCCTCGTCACCGAAGAGGAATTCGGCGAGCGCCTTGGACAGCTCGGTCTTACCGACACCGGACGGGCCCGCGAAGATGAACGAACCACCCGGACGCTTCGGGTCCTTCAGACCCGCTCGCGTACGCCGGATCGCCTTCGAGAGCGCCTTGACGGCGTCCTTCTGGCCGATGACGCGCTTGTGGAGCTCGTCCTCCATGCGCAGCAGGCGGGAGGACTCCTCCTCCGTCAGCTTGAAGACCGGGATGCCGGTGGCGGTCGCGAGGACCTCGGCGATCAGCTCGCCGTCGACCTCGGCGACGACGTCCATGTCGCCGGCCTTCCACTCCTTCTCGCGCTTGGCCTTGGCGGCCAGGAGCTGCTTCTCCTTGTCGCGCAGCGAGGCGGCCTTCTCGAAGTCCTGCGAGTCGATCGCGGACTCCTTGTCCCGGCGGACACCGGCGATCTTCTCGTCGAACTCGCGGAGGTCCGGCGGCGCGGTCATCCGGCGGATGCGCATCCGGGAGCCCGCCTCGTCGATCAGGTCGATCGCCTTGTCGGGCAGGAAGCGGTCCGAGATGTACCGGTCGGCGAGCGTCGCCGCCTGCACCAGGGCCTCGTCGGTGATCGAGACGCGGTGGTGGGCCTCGTAACGGTCGCGCAGGCCCTTGAGGATCTCGATCGTGTGGGGGAGGGAAGGCTCCGCCACCTGGATCGGCTGGAAGCGGCGCTCAAGGGCCGCGTCCTTCTCGAGGTGCTTGCGGTACTCGTCCAGCGTGGTCGCGCCGATGGTCTGGAGCTCACCGCGGGCCAGCATCGGCTTCAGGATCGAAGCGGCGTCGATCGCGCCCTCGGCGGCACCCGCGCCGACGAGCGTGTGCAGCTCGTCGATGAACAGGATGATGTCGCCGCGGGTGCGGATCTCCTTGAGGACCTTCTTCAGGCGCTCCTCGAAGTCACCGCGGTAGCGCGAACCGGCGACCAGCGCGCCGAGGTCGAGCGTGTAGAGGTGCTTGTCCTTCAGCGTCTCGGGCACCTCGCCCTTGACGATGGCCTGCGCCAGGCCCTCGACGACGGCGGTCTTGCCGACGCCGGGCTCGCCGATGAGCACCGGGTTGTTCTTGGTGCGGCGGGACAGCACCTGCATGACCCGCTCGATCTCCTTCTCGCGCCCGATGACCGGGTCGAGCTTGGACTCACGGGCGGCCTGGGTGAGGTTCCGGCCGAACTGGTCGAGCACCAGGGACGTGGAGGGCGTGCCCTCGGCAGGACCGCCGGCGGTGGCGGTCTCCTTGCCCTGGTAACCGGAGAGCAGCTGGATGACCTGCTGCCGCACCCGGTTGAGATCGGCGCCCAGCTTGACCAGGACCTGGGCGGCGACGCCCTCGCCCTCGCGGATCAGGCCGAGCAGGATGTGCTCCGTGCCGATGTAGTTGTGGCCCAGCTGAAGGGCCTCGCGGAGCGAGAGCTCCAGGACCTTCTTGGCACGGGGGGTGAAGGGAATGTGCCCGGACGGGGCCTGCTGGCCCTGCCCGATGATCTCCTCCACCTGCTGGCGGACCGCCTCGAGCGAAATCCCGAGGCTCTCCAGGGCCTTAGCGGCGACACCCTCGCCCTCGTGGATCAAGCCCAGGAGGATGTGCTCGGTGCCGATGTAGTTGTGGTTGAGCATCCGGGCTTCTTCCTGAGCCAGGACGACAACCCGCCGCGCGCGGTCGGTGAACCTCTCGAACATCGTTAATCGCTCCTCAGAGCGGTCAGGCAGTAAGGGGTCGGTCCCCTCCCTGTCCTTCCGCAGCTTAGTCCCGCAAGCGGGGACCGCTCATTCCATCTGCCGACACCCGGACCCCTTCTCGGAGGATCTCCTGACCCCGAACGCCGACATCTGCTCCAACCCGATGGTGCGAGACGATGTTCCCGCAGGCCAGACAGTTACCCCCACCATCACTACGCCGATGGCGAACGGAGGCCTGCCGGAGCCGCGTGTCGCCCCTCCCCACTAGGGATGTCTTACCCGTTACGACTGACACTCCATGCGGCGCGCCCCGGTTCCCTCAGCTACGGGCGAACACCCTTGCGCCGCCGGGCACCGCCGCACGTCCCCATTTCGGCCACAGTGCGCAGCCAACCGGCCACAGCGCGTAACCCGGGAACCGTTTCCCCTGTTGCCCGGACATGGCTCCCACAGTTCCTCAGCCCCGCAGGCCGGCCGAGTGCGATCCGGTGCGGCGGTGGTACGAGAACGAGCTCGGCTGGGCGACCGCGCCCGGACCCGGTCCGGTGCGTCTGGTGACGGGTCTGCGCTTCGACGTACTCGAACTGCCCGCCGAGGCGGGGTTCGCGGCGCTGCGCCATCTCGGGCCGAGGGCACCGGTGGCGCTGCGCGGGGAAACGATGCGGCTGCTGATCGGCGCGGGTGGCGCCGACGAGCTTCCGGGAATCCTCGACTGGCTGGAGTGGGGGGACATCCCCCTCGACCTCACCGCGGTCGGGGCGGGCGGCCTGATCGAGGCGCCCACGCCTCCGGGGTGGTCCGGCTCGCGGGGGGCCGCCGTCTGGCTGCGACCCCCGGAGCCCGGGTGCGAGGTGGAGCCGACGCTGCCGGCGCCGCTCTCCCTGCCCGCTGTGGGGAGGGGCGGGACGGCGCACCACAGCGACCCCGCCGTGGGCTCCGATCTCGTACGGCTGGTGGACACGGCGGCGACTCGGTGCCACCGGGTCCGGCTGCGGCGTCGCAGCCGTCAGCCGTTGGCCTTCTCGTAGGCCTCGCGAATGGACGCGGGAACGCGGCCGCGGTCATTGACCTCGAAACCGTTCTCCTTCGCCCAGGCGCGGATCGCGGCGGTGTCCTGACCACCGCTCGACGCCGCGGCGCGCGCCTTGCCGCGACCGCTGGAACCACGGCCGCCGGTGCGCCGACCAGCCTTGACGAAGTCCTCCAGGGCGCCACGGAGCTTGTCCGCGTTGGCCGTGGTGAGGTCGATCTCGTACGACTTGCCGTCCAGCGCAAACGTCACGGTCTCGTCCGCCTCGCCGCCGTCGAGGTCATCGACAAGAAGGACCTGAACCTTCTGTGCCACCGGATTTCCTTTCATCGATAACTTCAAGGCCGGACCGCACGACGTGCGCCGCCGATTCGCGGCCCCTGTTATATGCAGTACTGCAGTACAGCGGAAAGCAAACCGCTTTTGCCGGAAAAACACAAACCCCTGGCGGAGATCCGCGAGAGATCCCTGGCCCCGAGAAGCCTGGAAACATGCGCGTTTCGGACATAGTCGACCGGGGCAGGTGGTGGTCACGGAATACCACCTCGACGATCACAGATGCAGAAGCATCCGGCTGTTGCCCAAGGTGTTCGGTTTCACTCGTTCGAGCCCGAGGAACTCCGCGACGCCCTCGTCATAGGAACGCAGGAGCTCGCTGTAGACATCTCCGTCGACCGGAGTCTCGCCGATCTCCACGAAGCCGTGCTTGGCGAAGAAGTCGACTTCGAAGGTGAGACAGAAAACCTTGCGCACGCCGAGCCAACCGGCGGTCTGGAGCAACTTCCCCAGTAGCTGATGCCCTACTCCGGCTCCTCTGACCTCGGGATTCACCGCGAGTGTCCGGACTTCCGCGAGGTCTTCCCACATCACGTGCAGTGCGCCGCAGCCGACCAACTCGGCGTTGTCGTCGCGTTCCGCCACCCAGAACTCCTGGATGTCCTCGTAAAGCGTCACGGTCGCTTTGTCCAGGAGGATGCGCTCACGGACGTAGGAGTCGAGGAGGCGGCGGACGGCCGCCACATCGGAGGTTCGCGCCCTGCGGACGGAGACCGCTTTTGCACTGAGTTCGCTGAGTTCGGGTCCCTCTGCTGCCATGGGCGGACGCTATCGCTCTGCGCCGGGCTCGACGCCGCCGGGGTTCTCCGGCTCTCGGGCGGGTCCTTGGACTGGTTCCGCCGGGGGTACTCGGGCCGGTTCTGCCGCGGGTACTTGGCCCGGTTCTGCCGCGGGTACTTGGCCCGGTTCTGCCGCGGGTACTCGGTCGGGTTCTGTCGTCGGTACTTGGGCGGGTCCTTGGACGATACGCATCGCGTCGCTGAGTGCTTCCCGCTGTTCCGCCGACATCATGCCGAAGAAGGCGACGAGAGCGGCGGCGGGGTTGTCGCTCCGCTGCCAGGCTTCGTTCATCAGTGCGGCGGCGTAGGCGGCCCGAGTGGAGACCGCCTCATATCGATAGGCGCGGCCTTCCGCTTCGCGGCGCACCCAGCCCTTCTGATGAAGATTGTCCAGAACGGTCATCACGGTCGTGTACGCGATGGACCGTTCCTGCTGAAGGTCTTCCAGGACTTCTCGAACGGTCACGGGCCGGTTCCACTTCCACACCCGTGTCATGACGGAGTCTTCGAGTTCTCCCAATGGACGAGGCACAGCAGAACAATAGTGGGAGACGTCACTATCGGCACTATCGGCGCGATGTGCTTTTACGGTACAAAAAGGGCGTACGACTCAAAAGGGGTGAGTCGTACGCCCTAGTGGGGCGGGTGGGGCCTTGGACGGCTCAGGCGCCGCCGGTCTCCGGGGCGCGGCCGGCCGCTTCGGCGCGGCTCATCGCGTCCGCCGCCGCGTCTTCCTTCGCCTTGTTGGCGCCGCCCTGGGTCTTCACGATCGTCACGATGAGGCCGACGAAGAACACGGCCATCACTACGGGGGGCACGAGCGCGGAAACGTAGTCCATGCCCTCCAGGGTAGCTAGCCCGCGACGAGCTGGTGC
>NZ_JASKYR010001019.1:0-2557 GCF_041028215.1 Streptomyces flavofungini | reverse complement strand
GGGGCGGTCGCGGCGCGCGACGCCGCGCGTGAGTACGCCGGTGGTGTGGGTGCCGAGGCCGACGAGTGGGTGGGGCGGCGGGAGCTCGCGGACCGGGGTACGGCGGACGAGGTGCGGACCTCCGCCCGGCGCGAGGCCAAGGAGGTGCGGGGCGAGGCGCTCGCCGCGCTGCGGGAGGTGCGGCAGCGGTGCGAGGGGCTGCTCGCCGAGCAGCGGAAGGAGCAGGGGGAGCGGTGGGAGGTACTGGAGCGGGAGATCGGTGAGCGGGAGGCCGCGGCGGACGCCGCGACCGCCGAGCGGATCGCCGCGGCGGAGGCCCGCCTGTCCGCGGCCAAGCGGTCCTTCGCCGAGGTGGAGGAGGCGGCCCGGCACGGCCAGGAGGACGCGACGGCACGCGCCGCCGAGATCGTGGCGGAGGCCCGGCTCCAGGAGGAGCGGACCGCCCGCGAGACGGAGCGCGTCCTCCGGGAGCACGGGGAGGAGTGGGACGAGGTGCGCAGCCACATGGACCACGTCAAGACCAGCCTCGCCACTCTGACGGGCCGCGCCCCGGCCGAGTCCTAGGGCCTTTGCGGGGCCCCGCCCCCTCGCGGGCCCTACCCGGCGAGAATCCGTGCCTCCACCGCCTCGTACCGCTTGCGCTGCTCGTCCGCCTCCGACCTCGACGAGAGGCGGGTGCCCAGCCAGCCCAGGAGGAAGCCGAGGGGGATGGAGGCCAGGCCCGTGGTCGTGAACGGGAACCAGGTGAAGTCGTGGTGGGGGAAGGCCGCGCCGGGGGCGCCGGAGACCAGATTGGTGCCGGTCATCAGGACGGCGGAGCCCAGGGTGCCGCCGAGCAGGGTGCAGACCAGGCCCGTCTGGGTGAAGCGGCGCCAGAAGAGGCTGTAGACCAGGGCGGGGGTCAGGGCCGAGGCGCCCAGGCAGAAGGAGAGGGTGGCCAGGGGCTGGAGGTTGTGGTCCTTGACGAGGACCGCGAGGAGGATGGCGGGCGCGCCGATGGCGAGTGCCGAGACGCGGGCCAGCGTCATCTCGCGGCGCGGGGTGAGGGCCCGGCCGTGCGCGAAGACGTCGTGGGCCAGGGAGTTGGCGCAGGCGAGGATCATCCCGGCCACCGAGGCGAGCAGCGTCAGGAACAGGGCCGTGGTGACCGTGGTGAGGAGCAGGGTCTCCGCCGTCGAGGCGTCGGCGCCGAACACCGCCCTGGCGCCGAGCAGATACGCCGTGTTGCCCTGCGGGTCGTGCCCGGCGACGGCGGCGCGGCCGAGCATCGCCGTCGTCCCGAAGCCGACGACGGTGATGACGAGGACGAAGAGCGAGACCGCCGTGACGGCCCACGACATGGAGCGGCGGATCTCCCGGGCGCTGCGGGCCGTGTACATGCGCATGGTGACGTGGGGGAGCGCGGCGCCGCCGAGGACCACCGTCAGCTCCGAGCTGATCATGTCAAGGCGCGGCCAGGGGCTGTCGGCGAACTGGAGCCCCGAGCGCAGGAAGGCGGGTCCTGCCCCGCTGCCGTGCTGGGCGGCGGAGAGCAGGGCGCCGGGGTCGAAGTCGTAGCGGCGCAGGATCAGGGCGGAGATCACCAGCCCGGAGCCGAGCAGCATCACGATCTTCAGGATCTGGATGAGGGCGGTGCCCTTCATGCCGCCGATCGCCGCGTAGCTGATCATCAGGGCGCCCAGGGTGATGATGCACCCGGTCCGCAGGCCGTCGCCGGAGAAGCCGAGGATGAAGGAGAGCAGGTCGCCCGCGCCCGCGAGCTGGACCAGCATCAGCGGGAGCAGCGCCGCGAGGGTGGCGAGGCAGGCGGCGACGCGCGCCGGGCGTCCGGGCATGCGGCGGGCCAGGACGTCGCCCATGGTGAACCGCCCCGCGTTCCGCAGCGGTTCGGCGAGCAGGAACATCAGCAGTGTGAGGGAGAGCGCGGTGCTCAGGGCGAGGACCACGCCGTCGTACCCGAGGAGGGCGATCACGCCGCCGGTGCCGAGGACGGTGGCCGCGGAGATGTAGTCGCCCGCGATGGCGAGCCCGTTGCGCAGCGGGCTGAGCCCGCCGAAGCCGGTGTAGAACTCGTCGAGGTCGTCGCGGTCGGGCCCCGTCATGACGCAGAGCAGCAGCGTGAAGCTGACGACGGCGATGAAGGCGACCAGGGACATGGACTGCGCGCTGTCGCTCATGACCACTCCTCGGTGGACCTGGCCCGGCGGCGCAGGCGTGCGGCGAGCGGGTCGAGCCCGCGGCGGGCGGTGCACTCGTACAGGACGAGCGCGAGGCAGGTGACGGGGAGCTGGCCGAGGCYGAGCACGAGGCCGGTGGATAGCCCGCCGCCGACGGTGCCGCTCATCAGGGCGGGCGCGCAGGCGGACAGGACGAGGAAGAGGGTGAAGTAGCCGAGCGCGGTGAGCGTGGCGACGCGGCGCTGCCGCCGGTAGGCCGCGCGCAGCAGCCGCAGGTCCCGGTGGCGGCCGGGTACGGGCGCAGGGGGCGCCGCGGGCGCGGGCGGTGCTTCGGGCGGAGGCTGCCATGGGTAGGTGAGGCGGGTGTCCTGCCGGGGGAC
>NZ_JASKYR010001018.1:0-2770 GCF_041028215.1 Streptomyces flavofungini | reverse complement strand
CGCCCAGGGCCGCCCACACGGCGGCACCGTCGGCATCGGCGCCCGGAACCCGCGCCGGGAGGGTCGCGGAAGCGAGGGGGAGGTCGGCCGGGGAAGCGAGGGGGAGGTCGGCCGGGAGAGCGGCCGTGCCGGTGGTGGGACGTTCAGGCAAAGGTGACTCCCTGGTCGCGCAGCGCCAGTCGGCCGTCCGCCAGATGGAGACGGTCGTTGTGGTAGTTGAGCGAGGCCGAGCGCAGATCGCGTACGGCCAGTTCGAGGCGGGTGGGTGAGTTCTTCAGGTAGCCGTCGCGCAGTCCGACGGCCTCGACCAGTTCGTCCACGGCGGCCAGGCACTGCTCGGAAGCGGTGATCTTCAGGGAGTTGAGCAGCAGCTGCCGTGCGGCGCGGGAGAGGTCCTCGCCCGACTCCACCACCCGCACGGCCTGTTGCAGCAGCGCGTGCACGGTGTCCAGACGTTGCCGCGAGCGGGAGAGGCGGGTGAGCAGCAGCTCCGAGGTGACGTCGAAGCGCTCACGGCCCGCGGGACCGCGCACCAGCCGCAGGACCCGCGAGAGCGCGCCCGCCGCCGTGCCGAGCCAGGCGGCCGACCAGCCGAGGTGGGCGAGCGGGCCGAAGACGTTCGCGGCGATCTCGTGGAAGTTCCCCGGCTCACCCACCACCTGGTGGGCCGGGACCCGGCCGGTGAGGCGCAGCGGGGCGCTGTGGCTGGCCCGCATGCCCATCGGCTGCCAGTCGCCCGATGCCTGGACGGTGAGCTGGTCCCGGTCGGCGTAGACGAGGGACACCTCGTGTGCGGTGGAGGACTCACCCGCCGAGCGCATGGTGATGAGGAAGCCGTCCGCGTGCGTCCCGCCGGTGACGACCGGCGCGAAGCGGTCGATCTCCAGCATGCCGTCGGCGTCGGTCAACTGCGCATCGGCCGTGCTGAGATGGCCGCCCTTGCCTGCCTCGGTGGTGACGGAGGCCAGATAGACCTCGCCCGTCGCGACGCGGGGCAGGAGCGCCTTGGCCAGGCGCTCGTCGGCATGGTGGACCAGGGCGGCCGACTGCTGGCAGTGCATGGCGAAGATCATGGCCACGGACATGTCGGCCCGGCCCAGGATCTCGGCGCCGCGCACCAGGTCGCGCACGGACCCGCCGAGACCGCCGTACGCGACGGGCACCAGCAGCCCCAGCAGGCCGGTGCGGCGCAGTGCGGCCAGCGCCTCCACGGGGAAGGCGGCGTCCCGGTCGGCGTCGGTGAGGTGCGCCTCGGTCACCTCGACGACCTCCGCGAGCCGGGCGCCGAGGGACGGGGTGAGACCCGCGCTCACACCGACACCCGGCCGCTGTCGCTGTTGCTGTTGCTGTCGCTGTCGCTGTCGCTATTGCTGTTGCTGTTGCTGTCGGCGTCGGGGAGCTGTGCGGCCACCACGCGCCACAGGCTGCCCGCGGTGGCGAAGGTGGCGTCGTTCATGTCCTCGTCGGGAAGCTGGATGCCGAAGCCGTCCTCTAGCTGGAAGAGGAGCTCGATGGCCTGCATGGAGTCGACGCCGAGCCTGCGCAGGTCGGTCTCGGGGGTGATGGCGATCTCTTCGGCACCGGCGTGCTTGAGGAAGGGCCTGAGCAGGTCGGTGAAGCGCGGGTCCACGGGGACGGTTCCTTTCGGTCGGGTCGGTCGGGGGAATCGCCTGCGGTGGCTCAGGGGCGGGCGATGCGGCAGAAGTCGTCGATGCGGCGCAGCTTCTCGGGGATCAGTTCGTCGGCGTCGAGCTCCAGGCCAAGGTCGCCCTCGATCCGGTCGATGATCTCCACCAGCCGGAAGGAGCTGAAGGAGGGGAAGGAGTCGAGCGCGGCACCCGCCAGCAGGTCCTTCTCCGCGACGCCGAGTACGTCGGCGACCATCGCGGCGATACGGGGGCGCAGGTCCGGGGCGGCGGACGGGCCCTCGGCGACGGCGGCCGAGTGGACCGGCGCGGGCTCGGCGCCGAAGACCACGCGGTCGGCGGTGAGCAGTTCGGCCAGGCGGTCCAGCGTGCCCGCCGGTTCGGCCCGCCCGCGGGCGACCCTGCGCTGGGCGAGGTAGGTCTGCTCGACCAGCTTGTCCCAGGCCTCCAGGTGCGCGCGTTCGGCGTCGGTGTGCTCGGTCCGCTCACCGTGCCCGGCGGCGTGTCCGGTCCGCTCGTCGCGTCCGGCGTACTGGGCGCGGTAGGCGGCGTGCAGCCCGCGGGCGCGGGCCAGCAGCCAGGTCTCGGCCGAGAGCTGCTCCAGCGCGCGGAGCCGGTCGGGCCAGTCCGCGTACGCGGCCACGTACGGTCCGGGGTCGAAGGCGGCCACGCTCGGCGGGGCGGGCCGGGGCTCGGCCGGTGCGAAGGTGACCACCTCGGCCGCCTCGAAGCCCGACAGGTCCCGCTCGCCGAGCACATGTACGCCGGGCTCGGCCGCACCCCACCGGGTCTCGATGCGGTAGGCGTCGGTGACCTGCCAACCGGTGGGTCCCGCGGCGAGCAGGAAGCTGTGGTCCATGTGGGCGTTGCCGTAATAGGGCAGCCAGGGCAGGTGGAAGCTGTCGGCGACGACGTAGTGGACGCCGGGCCGTTGGGCGGTCTCGGCGAGCAGTCCGGCGGGGCTCAGGCGGCGGCGGGTCACCGGGCGCAGCCCCACCAGGGGTGCGTCGGTCGCCAGGCGGGCGTCCAGGGTGGGGTCGGCGGTRGGCAGGCCGTCCGGCAGCGGGCGCAGGGGCAGAYTCAGGCGGCCGCCCAGGCCTAGGTGGGTGCCGGGGCCGTGGAAG
>NZ_JASKYR010001017.1:0-2237 GCF_041028215.1 Streptomyces flavofungini | reverse complement strand
CCCGCGCCGCCCTGCGCGCCCAGCGGGCCACCACCGACCCCGCCGCCGTCCGCACCGGCCAACTGCTCGGCGCCGCCTGGGTCACCGCCCTCGCCGCACTCTTCCTGGTGATCACCGGACTCAGCGCCACCATCGACCACCCCGACATCCAGACCCTGCTCTGGCCCACCGGCTCAGGATTCGTCGTCGGTCTCATGTACGTCGCCGAGGGCGCCGCCCGTCGCAACCTGCTCCACTACAGCCTCGGCACCTGGCTCGCCCTGACCTCCACCGCGGCCCTCCTCGTGGGCGACCCCACCTTCTACTGGGTCCTCACCATCGCCGGAGGCGGCGCCTACGCCCTCGCCACCATCCTCGAACACCGCCGCCTCAACTCCGCCCGCCGCTGATTCCCGCCTATAGGGGGAGCTACTGCCCTACGCCGACCATCCCGATTTCCCCGCCGGGGCCTGAAGCAGCACACGAGCGGTACGTGCGGTGGATGACGAACTGCGTAAGCGATCAGGGGAACGATCAGGAGAACAAGGCGCCGACGAGTACAGCGCCGTAGTGCGCGCACTGGTGCCACCGCTTGCAGTAGCGCTTCGGTCGCCACAGCGAACGTCGCGTGAAGTGTTTCTGACACCACACACACGGCCTGGTCTTCGCTTCCCCCATGGCCTCGACCCTATCGCCGGTGGGAGCTGAAGCATATTCGCGCACGTTTGGCGCGGCCGACACGTCGTTGGTGCTGTGTCCGCTGCTCCAGTGGCACGTGACGGATGGAGGGAAGTGGTGGACGAAGTCGGCCGCCCGGCGTCCAGGGCCCCGTGTCGCCGAAGACGACGCGAGGCTCATCGCCCTGTGCGAGGCGTCCGGTCTGCGCTTCAGCGGCATCGCCGCCGACCCCGACCCGATCGCCCTACGAGGCCTCGTCGACCTCGCTGAGCAAGGCAAGCTCCGGGTGCACGTGCAGGAGACGTACCGCCGTCACCAGATGAGCGCCGAGGCGGAGCACGCGCAGGGACCGCTCCGCGATAGCGCGGCCGATCATGTCGGGCACGACGTCCATGTCGCGGACGGCCCGGGTGAAGTCGACACCCGTGTAGTCGATCACCTCATCGGCGCTGAACCCCTCGACGCATGTCCGCTTGCTCCGGCCGACGGTCATGGTCACGTGGGCGCCGCGGGCTTTCGCGATCTGGATCGCGTCGTGGCCGCCCCCTCCACCGCCGCCGTGGATCAGGACGCGGTCGCCCTCGCTGACGTCGGCGAGGCCGAGGAAGTCCTGACACGCCGTCAGCACGACGACCGGCAGCGCCGACGCCTCCACGAGCGAAAGCGAGGCGGGCTGGTGTGCCAGGTGCAGCGCCGGTGCCGCCACGGCCTCGGCGTACGTGCTCGCGCGCTTCCATCGGGTTGGGCGGGTTCAGCGATCGCCTCGACCCGGAGCTCAAGGCGCTCAAGGCGCTCGCTGCCTTCGACGCCGCGCCCTCCCGGCGAATCTCACCTGGAGGGATTCCAGCGGCGTTTCAGCGTGTCGTACGTGTACCGCGGCAGTCCCTTGATGGCGCTGGTACGGAAGGGGCGGCCGTCGTCGTCGATACGTACGGTGCCCCTGCGGCCCTGGGAGGACCAGTCCAGTTCCAGGTACCAGCGGCAGTCGCACGAGCTGGTCTCGGCTGTGACCAGCAGTACCTCGGGGTCCGTGGCCGAGACGCGGTAGGGCATGCGCACGGCCGGGATCGGCGTGCCGGAGTCGTTTCCGGCGACGGCACGGGCGAGAGGGCGGTCCTTGTCCAGATCCACGGCGAAGTACCGGGGAGTGAGCGCGCCACCGCAGCCCAGGTCCATGGCATAGGCGGTGCCCTTGACCGGTGCGGTACGACCGGTCACGCGTACACGCAGCGCCTCCAGCACGACTGCCGTGTCGTTGCGCCCCTGCACCGACAGTTGTACGAGTGTCTGGCCACCGTGCACCGCGCGCTGCGTCGCCGCCCAGGGCGCCGCGTCCTGCGGGGCAGGGGGAGGGGGGACCTCGATCGGCGGCTTGGCGATGACGTAGTCGTGATCGCAACCAAACTGCCATGCCTGGGAGTTGACGGACCAGGTGATCGGCGGCCCGGCGGACCGCTTGCCTCGGCGCGGGGCGGAAGTGGTGCCTGGCGGGTCGGCGGACGTCGCGCCGGGCGGCCGAGAGACGCCCGGCTTCTTCTTCGGCGCGGCGGAGCCGGAAGGCGGCTGGGAGGAGGCGGGGG
>NZ_JASKYR010001016.1:0-2510 GCF_041028215.1 Streptomyces flavofungini | reverse complement strand
GGCCTTGAGGTCCACCGCACCCAGAACCCGGACACCGTGATCGTCGAGATGCGCTCGGAGGGCCGCTCGGTGGCCACGGGACGGCCCTTCGAGATGTCGTACGTAGCGGTGGTCACCGTCAGGCAGGGGCGGATCACCCACTACCGCGACTACTGGAACCCGCTGACCGCCCTGGAGATCGCGGGCGGCACCGACGCGCCGTTCGCGGGAACGGGCCGATGAGCCCGGTGAAGCCGTTCCTGGTGACCGGCGGCACCGGCACGACGGGCAGCCGAGTGAGGGCCCACCTGACGGCGACGGGCCACCGCACCAGGACCGCAACCCGCACCCCCACATCCACCCCCGGCACCGACGGCGAGATGGTCCGCTTCGACTGGACCGACCCGACGACCCACGCCCCCGCGCTCGACGGAGTGGGCGGCGTCTACTTGGTGCCCCCGGTAGGCGACCCGGACCCGGCCGCGTCGATGCTCCCGTTCCTGCACCGGGCGCGCGGGGCGGGCATCGAACGCGTGGTGCTCCTCGGCTCATCGGCGATCGCGGAGACGGACGGCGGCCTGGGTGAGGTGTACCGGTCGATCCGCGCCCTGTTCCCGCAGTGGGCGGTACTGCGGCCGTCCTGGTTCATGCAGAACTTCACCGGCGGCCACGTCCACGCGCGGAGCATCCGCGAGCGCGGCGAGATCGTGACGGCCACGGGGGACGGCCGGGTCGCGTTCGTGGACGCCGACGACATCGCGGCGGTGGCCGCCCGAGCCCTGACGGACGAACACCCCCACAACACGGCCCACCTCATCACCGGCCCCGAGGCCCTGAGCTACGCCGACATAGCGGCCACCCTCACCCGCGTGACGGGCCGCCCGATTCGCCACCGCTCCATCTCCCGCACCACCATGCGAGACCGCCTGACCACCGACGGCCTCCCGGAACCCTTCGCCGACCTCCTCGCCGCCATGGACGAGGCGATCGCGACCGGCGCGGAGGACCGGACGAGCGGTGCGGTGGAACGGGTGACGGGGCGCGCGCCGCGGTCGTTCGCGGAGTTCGTGGGATCGGCGGATCTCGCGTGATCCGGTCGGGGCCCCGGCGTCGAGCGCATCGTGCGGAGGCATCGTCCGACGCCTCCGCACGGTGACTCAGACCCGCACCAGCGGCGTGTCCACCAGGTGTTCCGCGAGGAACCACGCCTGTTGTTCGCCGGTGCGGATCACCTGGGAGACCAGCAGGTCGTTCGTGCCGTCGTCACCGAGGTCGGCGGTGCGGGTCGCGGCGTCGTGGGCCGCTATGAGGATGGACTCGTGAGCCTCCAGGAGGCGGGACAGCATCGCGGGGACCTCCTCCACACCGTCCGGCGGGCGGGGGATCGAGGTGATCTCCGCGATGTGGCGGGGGTCGCCCACCGCCACGCCGCCCAGGGACTGGACCCGCTCGGCGATCGTGTCGACGATCTCGAGTTGCTCCGACGCGTGCTTGTCCAGGACCAGGTGCAACTGGTAGAAGGTCGCGCCGCGCATCAGCCAGTGGTGCTTCTTGTAGAGGCCGTAGAGGATCTGCGTGTCCGCCAGGACCCTGTTCAGGCGCTGGCAGGAGTACATCCTGGCCTCGTACGACAGGCCGATCGGAAACTGCTTGACCGTGCCGTACTCCTGGATCACCGCGCCTTTCTGATGCAGCCAGGGCTGGCTTCCGCTCCGGTGTGGGGACGACGGGTCGGGCGTGGTCATGGGTGTCTGCCTCCTGGGCGGTGTGTCGTTGTGCCGTAACGGGGTTTCGGGCGTCAGCCCGTCGTGAGTACCGCCGCGCGGATCACGTCCGCCACCTCCTTGGGGCGGGACACCGCCACTGCGTGCGACGCGCCCTCGACCTCGACGGTCGTCGCGCCCGCCCGCTCCGCGCCGAAGCGCTGGACGTCGGGGTTGATCGCCTGGTCGGCCGTGGCGACCAGCGCCCACGACGGCTTCGCGCGCCACGCGGCGACCGATGCCTTCTCCGTGAACGCCGCCGCCGTCAGCGGGCGTTGCGCCACCGCCAGGATCTTCGTCCGCTCGGCCGCGACGTCCGCGGCGAAGATCTCCGGGAAGGCCTCGGCCGCGATGGTGAACTCGACCGCGGAGGCGGCGCCGTCCTCCGTCGGGTAGGTGTGCTCCACCAGGCTGCCGCCGAGCGGTGAGAGCGGGTAGCGGTCCTGGAGTTCGGCGAGGCTCTCGCCCTCCTCGGTGACGTAGGCCGCGACGTAGACGAGACCGGCCACGTTCTCGGTGGTCCCGGCCACCGAGATGACGGCGCCGCCGTACGAGTGGCCCACCAGCACCACCGGTCCCTCGATCTGGGCCGCCACGGAGGCGATGTACGCCGCGTCGGACGCCAGACCGCGCAGCTCGTTGGGCGGAGCGAGCACCGCGATGCCGTCACCCTGAAGCTCGGCGATCACCCCCGACCAGCTCCCCGCGTCGGCGAACGCACCGTGCACGAGGATCACGGTGGGGGTGTCGGGCGTGGGAGGAGTAGTG
>NZ_JASKYR010001015.1:0-2548 GCF_041028215.1 Streptomyces flavofungini | reverse complement strand
CTCCAACGTCCGGCTCCTCCCACGGCGAGGAGCAGGACGTTGGAGAGGCCGTCGGAGATCTGGAGGGCGGCGGAGTTCGCGCCCGCGTCCTTCGGGGGCGAGAGCCGCAGCAGCAGCACGCTGGTCGATGCGATGACCATGCCCATGCCGAAGCAGCCGAAGCCCCACGCGACGCCGACGGTCCACACCGGCACGGCGTCGATCAGGACGGTCGGCGCGGCCAGGATCGCGGCGGTCACCAGGAGCATGCCGGTGACCATGAGCCGGGCGCGGTGGGGCTCCATGCGGGGCCGCGACTGCACGTAGGAGCCGAGTGCCCAGGTCGCGCCGCCCACCGCGAGCGAGAGCCCCGCAAGGGTCGGGCTGAGCCCGCGCTGGGTGACGAGCATCAGCGGCACGAAGGACTCGGCGGCGATGAAGGACCCGGCGGCGACGCCGCGCAGCAGCACCACGGACGGCAGCCCGCGGGCCGCCCGGTACGTCCCCCTGGGCAGCAGCCCGAGCACGGCGGGCACGAGGACGGCGGCCCCGAGGACGGCGGGCGGGACGGAGAGCCAGTGCGGGTCCTGGGCCGCGTACTGCAGGAGCGCCGCCCCCAGTGAGATCCCGAGCGCCAGCCGGATGCGGCGCCGCTCGAAGGGGACGGCGGGCCCCTCGGGGTCGACCGGCCCCGCGGCGGTCCGCCGTATCGCGGGCAGCGCGAGGGCGAGCGGCGCGGCGACGAGGACGGGGATGCCGACGAACACCCAGCGCCAGCCGAGATGCTCCGTGACCGTCCCGGCGATCAGCGGGCCCACCACGGACGGCACGACCCAGCTCGCCGCGAACGCCGCCATGATGGAGGGCCGCAGGTGTTCGGGGTAGGCGCGGCTGACGACCACGTACAGGGCGACGATGACCAGCCCGCCGCCGAGCCCCTGCACGGCGCGCCCCGCGATGAACAGCCACATCGTCCCGGCGGTCCCGCTCAGCAGCAGCCCCGCCGCGAACAGCGAGATCCCGGCGGCGAGCGGCCCGAGCGGGCCCCGCCGGTCGGCCCACTGCCCGCTGAGCACCATGCCGAAGAGGCTGGTGGTGAAGTACCCGGAGAACGCGAAGGCGTACAGCGAGACCCCGTCCAGCTCCCGGGCCGCCACCGGCATCGCCGTCCCGACGGCCGTCGCCTCGAAGGCGATCAGCAGGACGACGGAGACGATGCCGGTGCTGAGCGCGCGGTAGGGCTTGCGCAGCACCCCGTCCGGGCGCCCGTCGGGCGGGGTCGGCATGGGCGGCGCGGCCGGTGCGGCCACTGCGTCGGGGGTGACGTCGGCGTCACCGTGTTCCAGGGCGGTCATGACCGTCAGAGTAAGGGGCGTCGCTTGAGTTGACCCCTGTCGAGAGACGGTGACCGTCTGGTCCCTTGGTCGTACGTCCCGCGCCCCCGGGTCACCCCATGCTGCGGGCCCCGTCCAGGGCCTCCCGGATGATGTCGGCGTGCCCCGCGTGCTGCGCGGTCTCGCCGATGATGTGCAGCAGCGTCCGGCGGGTGGACCACCGGGCGCCGGGCTCGGACCAGGGGGCGTCCGGCAGCTGGTCGGCGCCCTGGTGGAGACCGGCCTCGCCGCGCTCCCCGTCGGGCGGTCTCGTCCCCGCCGACCCGCGCGTGCGGGTGGTCCGGGACCTGCTCGCGCGGCCTTCATGAACGGCGTATGGCAGTCCCGTTGCACCACGCCGTGATCCCTTGAGCCGCTCGCCCGGCCGCCGCTACGTTCATCGAGTCAGGTCGAGGACTTGGCCGTGTGCCCGAGTGGCTCAGGGGCTGGACTGCAAATCCAGTAACGCGGGTTCGATCCCCGCCACGGCCTCTGGCGGTGCGATGGCCCCGCACCGCGAGGAACGGAGGGCGTCTCTCCCGAGGGACGCCCTCCTGTCCTTTCCCTCACCCTCCCGTCCAACTTCCGGGCGCCACTTCCCCGTTGCCGCGCCACCCGTGCCCTCCGGCCGCCACAATGACCCTCGGACGACACGGGCGGCCACGGGCGAGAGGTGCCGGGTGGAGGCTGGGGACTACATCACGGCGGCGAACTCCGCCGTGGCCGGAGGCGCCGTGGCCGTCGCGTGGTGGCAGGTCCGGGTCTCGAAGCAGTCGACCGACGCGCAGGCGGCCCAGCTGCGGGAGCAGAGCGCGCGGGCCAGGGACGAGCGGGACCGGGCCGACTGCCCGCAGTTCACGCTGGTGCGGGCCGACGTCCACGGGAGCGGGGGCACAGGCGGGGCCGTCGAGGTCGTCGCCGTCATCCGGCAGACCGCCGGGTCCGACCTCGACGAGGCCAGGGTGACCGTGCACCTCGACCACCGGCGGACCCCCGTCATCGGCGGCGCCGACGACGGCACCCTGAGCTGGCCGCACACCGGCCCCACCGCGACGAAGCACCTGCGTCTCCTGGCGCCAGACGGCCACCGGGGCGTCCTGGAGATCCGCGCCGATCTGGCGTGCCGCGAGGCGGGCGGCACCCGCACCTGGGCCTGCCGCATCTTCGGCTACCCCCGGGCCGATTCGCCGAGGATC
>NZ_JASKYR010001014.1:0-2935 GCF_041028215.1 Streptomyces flavofungini | reverse complement strand
CGGTCGCCCCGGGGCGGACGGACTCGGCGTCCGTCAGAGGAGTCCGGTCACGGTGCCCGCGCCGACGGTCCGGCCGCCCTCGCGGATCGCGAAGCCGAGGCCGACCTCCAGCGGCATGTCACGGCCGAGCTCCACCGTCATCGTGACGGTGTCGCCGGGACGGGCCACCGCCGCCTCGCCGAGGTCGACATCGCCGACGACGTCCGCGGTGCGGAGGTAGAACTGCGGCCGGTATCCCGTGGCGACCGGGGTCGTACGGCCGCCCTCGCGCGCCGAGAGGACGTACACCCGCGCGGTGAAGCGCCGCCTCGGGGTGACGCTGCCGGGCGCGGCGACCACATGGCCGCGGCGGACCGCGTCGCGTGGCAGCCCGCGCAGGAGCAGCGCCACGTTGTCGCCCGCCTGCGCCTCCGCCATGGGCTTGCCGAACGTCTCCAGGCCGGTGACCACCGTCTCGGTGTCCGCGCCGAGCACCTCGACGCGGTCGCCCACGCGGACGGTGCCGCGCTCGACGGCGCCGGTGACCACGGTGCCGCGCCCGGTGATGGTCAGTACGTTCTCCACGGACAGCAGGAACGGCGCGTCGAGATAGCGCTCGGGCATCGGCACATAGGTGTCCACCGCGTCGAGCAGCGCCTCGACCGAGGCGGTCCAGCGGGGGTCGCCCTCCAGCGCCCGGAGCCCCGAGACCCGTACGACGGGGACGGAGTCGCCTCCGTAGCCGTGGGTGGAGAGCAGGTCGCGGACCTCGAGCTCGACGAGGTCGATCAGCTCCTCGTCGCCCGCGTCGGCCTTGTTGAGGGCGACGACGATGTGGTCGACGCCGACCTGGCGGGCGAGCAGCACGTGCTCGGCGGTCTGCGGCATGATCCCGTCGAGCGCGGAGACGACGAGGATCGCCCCGTCGAGCTGGGCGGCGCCGGTGACCATGTTCTTGACGTAGTCGGCGTGGCCGGGCATGTCCACGTGCGCGTAGTGCCGGGTGTCCGTCTCGTACTCGACGTGCGCGATGTTGATGGTGATGCCGCGCTGCGCCTCCTCGGGGGCGCGGTCGATGCGGTCGAAGGGCACGAACGTACCGGTGCCGCGCTCGCTGAGGACCTTGGTGATGGCGGCGGTGAGGGTGGTCTTGCCGTGGTCGACGTGGCCCATGGTGCCGATGTTGAGGTGCGGCTTGGTGCGGACGTAGGCCGTCTTGGACATGGTGGTTCCTTCTCCGGAACTCGAAGCTGTTGCCCCTGCTCCGGGCCCGACCGACCCTCCCCCTGCGGGGTCCGCCGGAGTGTSCGGGGAGGGTCAGCTTCGGGCGCCGCCGAAGGCGTCGGGAGTCGGGACGGCAGCCTTCGCTGCGCCCGCGACGGCGGGCGTTGCTGCGAGGAAGGCGTACCGGAACATGGGTCTGATCCTCACCGAAGCGGACGCCCGCGTCGAATGGTTTTCCGCCGCACCGTTCAGAGGTCCTGCCGCACCGTTCAGAGGTTCTTCAGGGCCTCGCGGGCCGAGAGCGGCGCGAGCCTGCCCCGCTCGCGCCCGACGAAGGCGCGCACGGCGTCCGGATCGGTCTTGGCGTACTCCCGCAGGCTCCAGCCGATGGCCTTGCGGACGAAGAAGTCGGGGTGCCCGGACTGGCGCAAACAGTAGGCGAAGAGCCGCTCGGCGTCGGTGGACTCCTTGCGGCGGAGCTGGTGGAGGAGGGCGGTGCGGGCCACCCACAGGTCGTCGTCCTCGAKCCACTCGTCCATGACGGCGGCCAGCGCCGGGTCGGCGGCGACGAGCCCGCCGACGACATGCGCGGCGAGCGCGTCGACCGTGTCCCACCAGGGGTTCGACGTCACCAGATGGCGTACGACGGGCAGGAGTCCCGAGGAGCAGCGGCGGAGGTGGCGGCGCAGGTAGTCCGCGGCGAAGTAGGCGTACTCCCGTTCGGGGAGCGCCCAGCAGCGCAGGGCGATGGCCGCGCAGTCGTCCTCGCCGGGGCGTGGCGTCCCCGCCAGGACCGTACGCGCCAGCTCACGGCGGACCGGCGAGGTCAGCCCGAGGAAGGGAGCGACGTCCTTCATGTACGCGCGCATCCGCCCGGCACGTACTGGATCGGCCGCGGCGGAGTAGTGCGTGACGAGCCGTCCGAGCACGGTGTCGGCCAGGTCACTTCCCGGGACTGTGACGCTCATGAGACGCACCATACGGCGATCAGACACATCGGGCGGTTAGTCTGCCCGGATGTCCGACACCGCAATCGCCCGTCCGCGGGGTCTCGCCGCGCGCTGCGCCAGGACGCTGCTCTCGCCGTGGTCGCGGCTCTCGCTGCTCGTGGTGCTGCTCGCGGCGGCGGGGACGTGCGTCCTGCTCTTCGAGCCGCAGCGGCTCCTGTCCGGCGGCTGGATCGCGCAGCTCGGCGGCGCCACGGCGGTGGCGCTGTTCGCCGTGGCGTACGGCGCGTGCACCGCCGCGTTCGTGCCGCGCCCGCTGCTCAATCTGGCGGCGGGCGCGCTCTTCGGCACGCAGGCGGGCCTCGTCGCGGCGATCGCGGGCACGGTGTTCGGGGCGGGGATCGCCTTCGGGCTCGGCCGGATGCTGGGGCAGGACGCGCTGCGCCCGCTGCTGCGGGGCAAGTGGCTCCAGGCCGCCGACGGCCAGCTCAGCAGGCACGGCTTCCGGTCGATGCTGGCGGTGCGGCTCTTCCCCGGTGTGCCGTTCGCCGCGGCCAACTACTGCGCGGCGGTCTCCCGCATGGGCTGGCTGCCGTTCCTGCTCGCCACGGGCCTCGGGTCGATCCCGAACACGGCGGCGTACGTCATCGCGGGCGCCCGCGCCTCGACGCCGACCTCCYCGGCCTTCCTGATCGCCATGGGCTTCATCGCGGTGACGGGGCTCGGCGGGGCGGCGGTGGCGTGGTTCAAGCGGCATCACCTGCGGGGGCGCTGAGCGCCGGAGG
>NZ_JASKYR010001013.1:0-2374 GCF_041028215.1 Streptomyces flavofungini | reverse complement strand
TGCGATCGCGGCCTCGCGGCCCAGCCCCCCCCCCCCCCCCCCCCCCCCCCCCCCCCCCGTTCCAGCCCGAGGCTCCTGAGGTTGTCCTCGACTCCGGCGCGCAGCTGCTCGGGCCGCTGGGCGAGGCGGAGCGGGATGGGGCCGCCCGGGGCGGGCTCGGCGCCGACCTTGCTGACGACCAGCACGTCGTCCTCGGGGCGGAGCGCGGCGGCGATCACTTCATTGACGAAGCCGTCGCCGTAGAACTGGGCGGTGTCGACGTGATCGACGCCGAGTTCGACGGCACGGCGCAGCAGTGCGATCGCGGCCTCGCGGCCCAGGCGCTCAAGCTGCATGGCTCCGTAGCCGACGCGGGAGACGGTGCGGCCCATCAGGGTGCCGGGCCCGCCGGGGCGTTCCGCTCCCGCGGCTGTGAGCTGGTCGGACCGGGCAGGGGACACCATGGCGGTCTCGCTCTCATGAGACGATGGAGGTAAACGGAGGGACTCCGTTATGGCCACCGTAACACTAACCGGAGGGACTCCGTTTTGGCTGCGTCCGACTCTTCCGACCCCGGCCGACCGGCGAAGGGCGCCGACCGCGTGACGAAGGGCGCCGACCGTGAGGTGAAGGGCGCCGACCGCGTGGTGAAGAGCGCCGACCGAGCGGCGAAAGGTACTGACCGAGCGACGAAAGACGCTGACCGCCCGGCCCGCGCCGACGCGCGCCGCAACCGTGAGCGGCTGCTCGCCGTGGCCCGCGACGCCTTCGCGGCGACCGACGGCAAGGCCACCCTCGACGCCATCGCCCGCGAGGCAGGTGTCGGGATCGGCACGCTCTACCGGCACTTCCCCACCCGGGAGGCGCTCGTGGAGGCCATCTACTCCGCCGAACTCGACGCTGTGGTCGACAGCGCCCCCGCTCTGCTCGCCGACCTCCCGCCCGAGGCGGCGATGCGCGCGTGGATGGACCGGTACGCGGCGTTCTTCGCGGCCAAGCGCGGCATCTCCGACGTCCTGCGCGCGGGTTGGGCCTCGGGCGCCATCGCGACCCCGGCCACCCGGGAGCGGCTCACCGCGGCGATCGCGCTGATCCTCGACGCCGGGGCGGAGTCCGGCGCACTCCGGTCCGACGTCCGGCCGGAGGAGGTCACACTGATGCTCCTCGGGGTGTTCCTGTCCACGACGGCCGTCAGCAGCCCGGAGCTGACGGCGGGGCTGCTGGATCTCGTGGTGGACGCGCTGCGGCCGGGCGCGAAAGGGCCGTCCCGGGGGTGACGCCCGGGCCGTCCCGGAAGTGACGCCGCGCTCAGCGCCCGGCCAAGGCCGGGGTTCCGGCTAGGGCTTATCCGGCCGATCATGTGACTACTTCGCCGTCGTGTCGTTGATGTGGACATGGGGCGGGGTATGACTTGACGGATGCCGAGTGGGAACAGTTGCGGCCGTTCCTGCCAGTCAGCAACCAGCGTCGCGGCAGGTGGCGGGATCATCGGCAGGTGATCGACGGGATCCTGCATCGGGTTCGGACCGGCGTTCAGTGGCGTGCCCTGCCCGAACGGTTTGGCCCGTGGAAGACGGTCTACGAACGCCACCGCCTGTGGTCGGCCGACGGAACCTGGGAACGCCTGCTCCAGCAGGTCCAGGCCGAAGCCGACGCAGCCGGGAAGATCGACTGGGGCATCTCGGTCGGCTCCACCATCGTGCGGGCACACCAGCACGCCGCCGGTGCCCGCACCGAACCGCCGCCGGCTCCCGCCTCACAAGGGGACGCGGCGGCAGAACACCAGAGCGAAACGCCGTGGCAGAGCCTCGTCGCCCGCCTGGTGGAGGTGGTGCAGGAGGTGAGGGCCTGGGCCGCTCGCGCGGCGGGTTCACCACGAAGCTCCATCGGAGCGCGGACGGCCGCTGCCGCCCGCTGTCCCTGATCGTCACACCGGGACAGCGGGCGGACTGCACGCAGTTCACGCCCGTGCTGGAGAAGATCCGCGTCCCGCGGACCGGGCCGGGCAGGCCGCGCAAGAAGCCTGACAGTCTCGCGGCGGACAAGGCTTACAGCAACGGCCCGTGCCGCGAGTATCTGCGGCGCCGGGGCATCCGGCACACGATCCCGGAGAAGACCGACAGCCAGGCCGCCCGCCTATGCAAAGGGTCACGCGGTGGACGGCCACCCGGCTTCGACGAAGAGCGGTACAAGAAACGCAACACCGTCGAACGGGCGATCAACCGGCTCGAGCACGCCAGAGCCGTGGCCACCCGCTACGACAAGCGCGGCTACGTCTTCCTGGGGACCGCGACCGCCGCAACCCTCGTCATCTGGCTCCGCACATGAACGGCCGGACAAGTCCTAGAGGGGTTACGCGGCGTCGTCGGAGAGCGTTGGGTAGTCCGTGTAGCCG
>NZ_JASKYR010001012.1:0-2482 GCF_041028215.1 Streptomyces flavofungini | reverse complement strand
CCCCGAGACCCCGCTGCGCGCGCTCACCGGGGCGCTCACCGCCCGCTGGCCCGAGGCCGTCCCCTACCGGGGCATCTTCGACCCGCCCCTGGCTCCCCACCTGACCCTCGCGAACCACGAGGGCCCCGAGACCTACGAGGCGGCCTACGACGCCCTGGAGCGCGAACTCGCCCCGCACCTGCCGCTGGTCAGCCACGTGGACTCGGTCGACCTCCTGGTGACGGACGGCCCCGGCACGGGCTGGCGGAACCTCCGGACGTACCGGCTGGGCGCGGCGGGCGGAATTCCGGCCTGATGCACGGAACGGGCCCGGCGCCGCGCCGCGTGTCCGTTACGGTGTGCCGGCGTTAGGGATCTGCGGCTTTCGTCCGGGCGCCCCGGGCGGAAGCCCGCGCCCGTACTCCGCCCCCGAAGGGACTGCCCCGTGGCTCTCACCCTCCCGCGCACCTCCGGCAACCGGCTCGCCGTGGCCGTCGCCGTGACCGCCGTGCTCTCCGTCGGCGCGCCCGCCGCCTACGCCTCGCTGGACGGCGGCGACGCAGGCCCGTCCGCGAGCGCCACGGTCCAGCGGGGCAAGCCGTACGCCGAGACCCGCCTCTTCTTCGGCACCGAGCGCCCCGACGGCGGACCGGCCGTGACCGACAAGCAGTTCATGGCCTTCATCGACAAGGAGGTCACCCCCGGCTTCCCCGACGGCCTCACCATCCAGGACGGGCGCGGCCAGTGGCGCGACTCGAACGGCCGGATCGAGCGGGAGCGTTCGTACGAGCTGATCCTGCTGTACCCGGTCGGCGAGACGCGTGAGCGGGACGTCCAGATCGAGGAGATCCGCAGCGACTACGAGAAGGCGTTCGCGCAGGACTCCGTGGCGCGGCTCGACGAGCGGACGCGCGTCGACTTCTGAGCGGCGACCGTCTCAGCCGAAGGTGCGCCGGTAGGCCTGCGGGCTGACGCCGGTCGTGCGCTTGAAGCGGTCGCGGAAGGCGGTCGCCGAGCCGAAACCGACCTGCTCGGCTATCCGCTCGACCGGGTGACGGGTCGTCTCCAGGAGGTGCTGCGCCTGCCGGATACGGGCACGGTGCAGCCACTGGAGCGGTGTCGTGCCGGTCTGTTCGCGGAAGCGGCGGATCAGGGTGCGCGTGCTCGTCCCGGCGCGGGAGGCGATGTCGGCGAGGGTCAGGTCGCGGGCCAGGTTCGCGCGCAGCCAGGTGAGCAGGGGTTCGAGGACGGCACCCTGCGGGGTCGGTGCGTGATCGTGGTCGATGAACTGCGCCTGCCCGCCCTCCCGTTCGAGGGGCATCACGGAGAGCCTGGCGGCGTCGGCGGCCACCGCGGAACCGTGATCGCGGCGGATCAGATGCAGACACAGGTCGAGCCCCGCGGCGGCACCGGCCGAGGTGAGGAACTGCCCGTTGTCGACGTACAGGACGTCCGGGTCGACCTCGACCTCCGGGTACGCGGCGGCCAGCCGCCCCGCCGCCGCCCAGTGCGTGGTGGCCCGCAGCCCGTCGAGCAGCCCCGTCGCGGCCAGCGGGAAGGCGCCCGAGCAGATGGAGGCGATGCGGGCGCCGTCCGCGGCGGCGGCGCGGAGTGCCGTACGGACGGCGGCCGGAAGCGGCGCCTCGGCATCGGCGGTGCCCGGCACGATGACCGTGTCGGCGCCCTTGAGCCCGTCGAGCCCCCAGGGCGCCCGGATCACGAACGCCCCGGCGTCGACCTCGGCCCCGGCGTGCTCGGCGCAGACGCGGATGCGGTAGCCGGGGCCGCCGTCCGGGAGCCGGGTCCTCGTGAAGACCTCGATGGGCGTGGACAGGTCGAAGGGGATCACCTGGTCCAGGGCGAGCAGGGCGAGCGTACGCATGCCCGGAACCTATCCGGCCCGTCGAGTGGTCTCGGCTCCGCCCGCGGGCGGCCACGGCCGAGAGGAACTCCTGGGCAGAGCCTTCTCCGAGCAGAGCCCCTCCGTCGCCCTCGCCCGGAGCGTGGCTCAGCCGCCGAGGACCGCCGTCAGCGCGCCCACCACGTCCTCGTCCGGCTCCCCCTCCGGCCACCAGTCGTCCGCTCCCGGTTCGCTCTGGTACGGATACCAGCGGCCGTCCCTGCCGAAGCGGAGCTGACGGGTGCCCTCCGCGTCCGTGAGGCGGTTGCGGTGGATCGTCATACGGGGGAGGTCCGCCGCCGCGAGCGCGCCGCGGGACCGGTCGAAGGGGCCCGCCGGGGGGTCCCAGGGGGATTCGAGCACCGCGAGACCCTCCTCGCCGCCCTGCCGCCAGGCCGCGGCCGCGCGGGAGAGGTCACCCGGGGTGTGCCCCACCGAACGGGCCAGCTCGGCGAACTGGCGGCTGAACGTCCTGCGGCCCGTGAGACCGGGATGCGAAGCGGCCAGCCGGACCGCGTCGTGCCAGGGGGACGCGGCCGTGAACGGGTCCACGCCCGCGACGAGGAACGCGTGCGCCCGTGCCGCCGCGTCCGTGATCAGGAA
>NZ_JASKYR010001011.1:0-2490 GCF_041028215.1 Streptomyces flavofungini | reverse complement strand
CGCCAGGACCACCCGCCCGGCTCCACCGGCACCCCGGCCGCGAGCACCGCGTGGGCCCTTCCGGCCTCCTTGCCCCGCCCGGCCCACAGCCAGGCCGCGCACCCCGCACCCAGCACCGCCGCCCATATCGACGCGCTCATGGCGGAGGGGCTCAGATCGGACGGATTCATGTCCGGTCACCCCACGCATCGCCGCCGAGCAGGGCCTTGAGGCGCTCCCAGCCCGGGCCCTCGTCGAAGGACTTGGCGCCCCACCGCAGCGCGGGCACCGTCACCACCAGTCCCGAGGGAGCCCGCTCCAGCACATGCACCTCCGCGATGCGCCGCCGCCCCTGCCGGTCGCGGACCAGATGGATCACCACCGAGAGAGCCGCCGCCAACTGGCTGTGCAGTGCCGCCCTGTCGAGCCCCGCGGCCGTTCCGAGGGCCTCCAGGCGGGCGGGGACGTCCGCGGCGGCGTTGGCGTGAACCGTGCCTGAGCCGCCCTCATGTCCCGTGTTCAGCGCGGCCAGCAGGTGGATGACCTCCGCGCCCCGCACCTCGCCGACGACCAGCCGGTCGGGCCGCATGCGGAGTGCCTGGCGGACGAGGTCGTCCAGGCCCACGTGTCCGGCGCCCTCCTGGTTCGCGGGCCTGGATTCCAGGCGGACCACGTGCGGATGCTCCGGGCGCAGCTCGGCGGAGTCCTCGGCCAGCACGATCCGCTCCGTCGGTCCGACGAGGCCGAGCAGGGCGCTCAGCAGCGTCGTCTTGCCGCTGCCCGTCCCGCCGCTGATCACGAACGACAGGCGGGCGTCGAGCAACGCCCGCAGCACGCGGTCGCCGTCGGGCGGCACCGTGCCCGCCTCGACCAGCTCGGCCAGGGTGAAGGCGCGGGGGCGCACGACCCGCAGCGAGAGGCAGGTGGAGCCCACGGCGACCGGCGGCAGGACCGCGTGCAGCCGTGTGCCGCTCGGCAGGCGGGCGTCCACCCAGGGCCGCGCGTCGTCCAGGCGCCGCCCCGCGACGGCGGCCAGGCGCTGGGCGAGCCGCCGCACCGCGCCTGCGTCCGCGAACGTGATTCCGGTGAGCTCGAGACCGCCGCCACGGTCCACCCAGACCCGGTCGGGCGCGGAGACCAGCACATCGGTCACGGAGTCGTCCGCCAGCAAGGGCTCCAGCGGGCCCGCACCGACCAGCTCCGAGCGCAACTGCGCTGCGGCGCCCAGCACCTCCGCGTCCCCAAGGACCCTGCCCTGGGCCCGCAGCGCCTCGGCGACCCGGGCGGGAGTCGGCTCCTTGCCGCTCTCCGCGAGCCACTGGCGCACCCCGTCCAGCATCCGCGCCCCGACGACGGCACTCATACGCCACCGCCCACGGCATCGACCGGCACGCGGCCCCAGAAGGCGGCACAGAACCGGGCCAGTGGCCCGCGCGCGAGGCCGCCCGGCGGCACCCCAGCGGCCTGCGCCGCCGAAAGGCCCGCTTCCCAGGGCACCTCACCGGCAAGCGGAAGCCCGAGGAGACCCGCTACCTCCTCCGGGTCGAGCACGCCTCGGTCGCCCTGGCCGCCCGGTCCCACTCCCGCGCCGATCACCACCCGCAGGTCCCGCAGGACCAGTCCGGCGGCCGACGCGACCCGCCGGGCCGCTGCCACCGCCCGCAGCTCCGGCGGCACCACCAGAAGCCCCAGATCCACCTGGGCCAGTGCCTCCGCGACCGGCTCGTCCACCCGGCGCGGCAGGTCCACCACGACCACACCACCGCGCCTGCGGGCCGCCGACACCACCGCTCGCACGGCCTCCGGGGCGACCGTCACCGCCTCGCCCCGGTCCCAGGACAGGACCCGCAGCGCGTGCAGCTCCGGCAGGGACTCCTCGAGCGCCTCCCCGCCGACCCGGCCACGTGACGCGGCGAACGCCGGCCAGCGCAGGCCGTCGGCCGACTCACCCCCGAGGAGGACGTCCAGGCCGCCGCCGAGCGGATCGGCGTCGACGAGCATCGTGCGCCTGCCGGCCCGCGCCGCCGTGACCGCCAGGGCGCAGGACAGCGTGGAGGCGCCCGCACCGCCGCGTCCACCGATGACGCCGACGGTCAGGGCCGGCCGCCCGGCTCCCTCCGCCACATCGGCGATGCGGTCCACCAGCCACTGCTCGCCGTCGGGCAGGAGCAGGACATGGTCGGCGCCGATCTCCACCGCGCGCCGCCAGACACCGGAATCGTCCTGATCCCGCCCGACCAGCACGACCCCACGCCGCCGGGCGGCGCCGCGCACCCGGTCCGCCGCGTCGTCACCGACCAGGACGAGCGGGGCCGAATCCCATCCCGCCCCGCGCCCCGGGCCGCCGTGGTGCACCTCCGGTCGCGCGCCCGCGGCGGCACAGAGCCGCAGCAGGTCGTCGAGAAGCTCCACATCCTCCGTCAGGATCAGCGGTCCGCCCTGCCGTCCGTCACCCGGCACGGACCGGTCCCGAGGCGTGGACCGGTCCCGAGACGCGGATCGGTCCTGTGA
>NZ_JASKYR010001010.1:0-2699 GCF_041028215.1 Streptomyces flavofungini | reverse complement strand
CGCCCGCGCCGCCACGTGGTGTGGCCGGTGGCCGCGCTCTGCGGAACGCGGCGGCCCGCCGTCGATGTGGCGTACGCGGACGGCGGCGCCCTCGGTGACCGGTGGCCCCGCGTCGTAATCGGGATAGGACGGGAACGGCACGGTCACCGCGACGTCCAGGGACGGCTTCAGCTCGCCGCCGAGCGCGGACCAGATGTCGGCGAGGGAGCGTGCCTCCGACCGGCTGCCCGCCACCGTCACCGGCACCGAGAGGCCGAGGCGCCCGAGCGCGCCCGGGAGTTCGCCGGCCGACAGCAGCTCGTGCGGCAGCAGGGTCGCGAGCACCGCCGACAGGAGCCGGTGCTCGTCCTGCGGTGTCTTGGTCCAGGCCGTCACCAGATAGGAGAGCCGGAACCAGCGCGGGGGACGGCGGCGGCGTACGACGATGTCCCGGGCGTCCCGCAGCCCCGTGTGGCCGCGCTGCCGCAGCGAGACGTCCTCACGGATGTCGTACAGATAGGCGTTGACCACCGGGGCGTTGCGCCGGGCCGCCCAGTCGCGCGTGGGCACCTCGAAGGAGACGTCGATGCCGGACCCGGTGAGCGCCCCGCCGCCGATGAGCCCCTTGACGACCTCGTCCACCTCATGGATCACCGTGGATCACTCCCGCGCTCCCGTTCGCCGCTCACTGCCCGGTGGCCGGTCGTGGCCCCGCCACCGATCGTGGTCCCGGCGGGACCCGGGTGGACAGGCACGGCGGGGATGACGGCGGGGCAGCCGTGGCTGCCCCAACGGGCCACGCCCCCGGCCGAACGGTCAGATGTAGCCCTCACGCAGGGCGTAGGCGACCACGTGGGCGCGGTTGCGCAGGTGCAGGCGGGTGGTGAGACCGTGCATCACGTTCTTGACGGTGCGTTCGGAGTACGACAGCTTCATGGCGATCTCCGAGGTGTCGAAGCCCTCGGCCACCAGGCGCACCACGTCCACCTCGCGCTTGGTGAGACTGAGGAAGGTCCCCGGCAGTTCGGCGCCGCCCCTTTGCAGGCGCCCCACCTGCCCGATGAGCTGCCCGAGCAGATCGGCGGGCAGATCGCCGCCGCCCCTGGCGGTGGCGAGGACCGCCTGCACCAGGCGCTGGGCCGTCGCCTCACGGCGCCAGACGATGGCGCCGACACCGCACTCGATGACATCCATGAGCTCGTGTTCGCGCACCGTGCCCGCCACGAGCACGGCGCGCGTGCCCTCGCCGCGCACGGCCCGTCTGAGCCGGGCGAGCGCGGCCTCGTCGAGGGCGTCCTCGATCAGCAGCGCGACGGCGGCGGGGCGGGAGTCCCCGGTCAGCTCCACCTCGGGGTGGCGGCGCAACTGGCTGAGCACGCCCTCGCGGGTGATCGGGTCGGGGGCGGTGACGGCGACCCGTACGCGGTCGTTCTTCGGCAAGGTCGGTGCGGTCGGTGCGGCGGCCTGGACGGCCGTGATCGGGCTGGGCACGCGGACTTCCTCGATTCTGCGGCTGCGGTGCTGTGCGCCTCGCGGGTGCGGCGGGGCCGGGGCGGAACGGCTCGCGCCCCGGCCCCGCCTCCGTGACCTCGGCGAGGTCAGACCCCCCGGGTCAGGAGCAGGCCTGGTAGAAGTGCTTCCAGCCGTTGGTGGGCATGGCCGGCGGCTCGGCCGGGGTGCCGAACTCGCCGTACTTCGTCTGGAGTTCGTAGCTGTACTTGCCCGGTCCGCTGGCCGCCTTGGTCAGCCGCACGTCCCGCTCCCAGGAGCCGTCACCGGCGTTGTTGAGGATCGCCAGGTCCGGGTAGGCGTCGTCGCCGTAGTTGGCGATCCGCAGCTCCTTGGCCTCGCCGTGGTCGCCGATGTCCAGGTGCCGGGCGGTGGCGGAGGACAGGTTGGTGCGCTTGAGCGGACCGGGGCGGTACTGGGCGATGCGGGCCGTGTTGGGGTCGTCACCGCCGGCCGGTTCGACGACGTTGACGACCATGTCCAGCTTGCCGTCCTTCTGGAAGTCGGCGACCGCGGCGGTGGCGACCTCGTTCTGCTTGGCGCCGAGGAGCTTCCTGACGCTCTGCTTGGCGCCGAAGGAGCCACTGGCGGTGCCCCATTGGACCGTCATCCTGAGGCCGGTGTGCCCCGGGTTGACGATCTTGTCGGGGCGGCCGTCACCGTCGAGGTCGCCTATGAGCGTGGTGGCACCGGCCAGGCACGGAGCCGCGGCGCGGGCCGCCTTGCCGGACCGTCCCGCGTCACTCGGGGCGGAGGCCTGGACCACACCGGCGGCCGTCAGGCTCAGGGCGACGGCCGCGATCGGCGCGGCGACCAGACGTAAGCGCTTGCGAAGCATGTACGTACTCCTCGTGTCGTTGCTGTTTCACCGTGCCCGGGACCGGAGCTGATCTCCGCCGCCGCGCGCGGGGGTGACGTCGGCGCGAGGCCGATGCGCGGCGGGGGAACTCCTCGGAAGGCATCGGAAGGGACCGGAGGCATCGGAAGGGATGCCGTCCCGCCTTCCGTCGAGCACGTTCCGAGCTTGTGGGGTGACCGCCTCCAAAAGCCACCGCCACCGGGCAGTTGGGGACGCTGGAACGCCGAAAGCGCCCCTGACCAGGGGGAACGCGAGGTGCCTGGAATGGGCGGATGGGACGTCGGGGGCAGCGGCACTGCCCGCGCCGCTGCCCGTTCCGCTCTTCTCGCCCGCCAGCCCGCCAGCCCGCCAG
>NZ_JASKYR010000101.1:0-14960 GCF_041028215.1 Streptomyces flavofungini | reverse complement strand
CTGGAAGAGCGCCCAGTCCCGTTCGCAGCCGGGGTCGGTGTAGTAGGCCGGTGAGCAGAGGGCGACCAGGACGCCGGTCTCGGCGACGAGCTCGCTGTTGGCGGATCCGTTTCCGCCGCGGCATATCTCTGTTTCGATCTCTTGCCCGATGTTTTCCCGGACGGCTTGGGTCAGGTCTCCGTGGAAGCGCCATACGTAGCTTTCGTTTTCCGCGCGGGCGAAACTGGTGATGAAATAGTGCGGCATGGCCTGCCCCTCCACTCCCCTGTGTCTCGTGGCGCCCCTGGCCGCCCCAAAGGCGCGTATTGGCCAGTTGAGACCTCTTCGGGGGTGAGCCGTTCTGCGTACGGTGGACGGGGGACATCTGCGAGAGCCATGCCGTCGGCGGTCACGGCCTGGAGGTGCGACGGCCCCCTGGAGTTGATCGGGGGGTCAGGGTGGAAGACCTGTCGCGGGATCTAGAGTCTGCTGGGGGCGTGGTTTGCCCACCCGTTCGGCCATGGGCCGACAGTACGGCATTCGGTGACTTTGGGAACAGGTGTCAGGGGCCGACGTGGAACGACACGTCCCCACCCGCAATGCCGTGGCCAAAGCCGGTGGTTTCCGTGACGCCGGAAGGCCGGGTGCGGCTGCGGGCATTCGATCAATTCGTCGTCAAACTGCACAGCCGCTGCAATCTGGCGTGCGATTACTGCTATGTCTACGAGTTGCGGGACACGGGGTGGCGCGAGCGTCCCCGGACCATGCCGGAGGCGGTGCGCGAGCGGCTCGTACAACGCGTCGGGGAGCATGTGCGCCGGCACCGGCCGTCCCGGGTGCAGGTGGCGTTGCACGGGGGTGAGCCGCTGCTCGCCGGGCCGGATGTGATAGCCGGGTTCAGCGCCGCCGCCCGCCGGGCCGTCACCTTGGCGGGGGCCGAGGCGGAGCTCGTCGTCCAGAGCAACGGCACGCTGCTGGATGAGGCGGTCCTGGAGACACTGCTGCGCCACGGCATCCGGGTCGGGGTGAGCCTGGACGGTGATGAGCGCGCGCACGACCGCCACCGGCGCGGTCCGGCGGGCAGCCGTCACGGGGGCAGTCACGCGCGGGTGTCTGCGGGGCTGGCCCTGCTCGAACGCCCCCGCTACCGGGGCCTGTTCGCCGGTCTGCTGTGTGTCGTGGACCCGGAGGCGGGCGATCCGGCCGTGGTCTTCGACGCCCTGGCGGACCATGACCCGCCGGCGATCGACTTCACGTTGCCCTATGGCACGTGGGACCATCCGGCGCCGTTGGCGGGCAGCGGTGCCTATGGGGCGTGGCTGTGCGCGGCTTTCGACCGGTGGTGGCAGACCGGGCGGGCGGCGCGGGTCCGCCTCTTCGAGTCGATCATGGCGCAGTCTCTGTTCGGCGCGGGCAGCAGCAGTGAGCTCATCGGCCTGCTCCCTGCTGCCGCGGTGGTGATCGAGTCGGACGGGGCGATCAGCTGGTCGGGGTCGCTGAACGCGGTCGCCGATGGTGCCGCACATGCCGGAGGCACCGTATTCAGCCACTCCTTCGATGCCGTGCTGTCGCTTCCCGGGGCTCCTGAGCACGGTGTGGCGGCCCTGTGCCGGACGTGCCGGGAGTGCCCGCTGGTCAGCGTCTGCGGAGCGGGACTTCGTGCTCACCGTCATGGCCGCCGCCGCGGCTTCGCCAACCCCTCCGTGTATTGCAGGGACCTCTCCCTGCTCATCGGGCACATCCAGCAGAAATTGGGCTCCGGCGGTTTTTCGGCGGCTTTCCCGGAACCGGATGGAACAGGGGGCGCCGACCAGCGCAGATGACGAACGCTTCACTCTCTATTGAGCGAGAGGAGACCCGATGTCGAGTTTTCCGGGGCTCGCCAGGGGCAAAAACTCCTATGCTAGACCTCAATTGACCTGGCTGCACAAGCATGCCGAAGTCGCTGCGCACACTGATGTTGATGTGGGGTCATGGGGAAAAGACCACGCTGTGGTTGCTCGGGAGGCAGGCCCTTGGGGGGGGGCGGTGGGGCCTTTGTTCTATACCAGTTATGCCAGTTCGACCGGCGACAGAGGTCCCGTCGAACGGTTCCACATCGATGTCCAGAACGAGATCTACGCACTGGCGGGCCGCGCCCCCGCACAGCAGGGCCGGCTGAAGCACGCGGAGCCCATAGCGGGGCCTGACCCCGCCGTTCTGTCCTGCCGCTCGATGCTGGTCCTCTATTCGTCCGACTATCTCAACGATCCCCAGTGCGCGCGCGAGTGGTCGGTCTTCAGCGAGCGCCTGGACCGGCGCACCCGGCAGACCGGGGAGCGGCCGGACTGCCTCGTCGGGGTGATCTGGCGGGCCGGCGGCCTGGTGCTGCCGCGCCTGGTGGCCAGGACCGGTCACGTCATCGACGAGGAGTACGAAGGGCCCGGGGTGCTGGGCCTGCTCCAGGCGCCCGACCGGCGGGGCCGCTACCGAGGACTCGTGCGGCGTGTCTCCGAGCGCCTGCTCAAGGCCGCGAGGACACCGCTGCCGGCGATGACCGAGGCGGACAGCCGCCAGGTGGCGCCCCGCTTCGGCCCGAGCCGGACGGAGCCTCAGCCGTACGCGGACGCCCCCGCAACCGGGCCGCCGGACAGCACCCGGCAGGTGGTGCTCGTCCTGCTGACCGGCACCCGGGAGCGGATGGCGGGACTGCGCACCTCGGTGGAGGCCTACGGCGACAGCGCGCGGGACTGGTGTCCCTTTCGACCGCACAGTGACGAGCCCGCGCTGTCCCTGGCCGCCCGCGCGGCGCGGGCCTGCGGGGCCGAGCGGCTCCTCGTACGGGCCCCGGACCTGGACGAGGCCGATGTCCTCGCCGGTGTCGAGGACGGCGCGATCGTGCAGGTGCTGGTCGATCCCTGGCTCTCGCGGGATGCGGCGTTCTCGGTGCTGTGGAGCCGGCTGGCCCGCTCCCGCATCCGCATCGCGGCGGTCATCGCGCTGCTGCCCCGCCTCGACGCCGAGAGCCGGCACAGCGCCGGGCGGCTGCGGGAGAGCCTCTCGCTCACCCCGGCGCGGCTGCTGGGCGCCTCCCACCACGAGGTGGGCACGCCCGAAGCGCTCACGCTGGCCGTGGCGGCCGTGATGGCCGACTCCAGAACGGGTCCCGACGAGGCGGAGGCGCCGCGGGTGCCCGCCGGTGCCGTGGCCGTGGAGAGTTCCAGCGAGCGCCGCATCCGCAGGCAGCGGGAGCGCGTGGGCTGGCTCAAACGAGGAGCGGGGCCATGGCCCCCATTACTGGGCACCACACCTGGTGAGCCGCTGGGCGGGAGATGAGCACGTGGCACGGGGGACGGGCAGGACCGGTCGACCGGCGAAAATCATTTCTTTCTATTCCTTCAAAGGCGGGGCGGGGCGCACCATGGCCCTGGCGAACGCCGCCTGGATCATGGCGAGCCGCGGGAAGTCGGTCCTGGTCGTGGACTGGGACCTGGAGGCGCCGGGTCTGCATCTGTATTACGGGGCCTACCTCCCGGTGCCCGACCTCAGTCACGGCTCGGGAGTGCTGGACATGTTCTCCGCCTTCGCCGATGCCGCCACCTCCGGCACCGATGTCCCCGAGCACCTGCGGGCCCTGCACGCCGAGCACACCAACTTCGACCGCTACCGCGTCAAGCTCGACCACAAGTTCCCCGACGGGGGCGAGCTGCACTACATCGGCCCCGGCCGGATGGACGACGACTACGCCAACCGGCTGCACGAGTTCGACTGGGGCCAGTTCCAGGCCAGCGACGACGGCAAGGAGTTCCTCGAAGCGCTGCGCGTGCGGATGCATGACAGCGCCTACGACTACATCCTCATCGACAGCCGCACCGGCTTCTCCGACAGCGCGGGGGTGTGCACCCTCATGCTGCCCGACACCGTCGTCATCACCCTGGCCTTGAACCGGCAGGCCATCCACGGCGCCCACCAGATCGCCCGGCGCATCACGTGCTCGACCCGGCACATCCGTCTGCACGTCCTGCCGATGCGCGTCGACCACTCAGAGAAGTACCGGTTCGATCGCTGCGTGGCCGAGGCACGCCAGGCGCTCGACCCCCATCTGGACCTCACCGACGAGGACGACCTGGCCACCTACTGGGGCGAGGTGGAGGTGCCTTACCAGGCGTTCTACGCCTACGGCGAAGAGCTCGCGGTGATTGAGGACAACCCCCACCAGGACAGCTCCATCCTGGCGTCCTACGTCAAGGCCGTCGCGCGCCTCACCGACGGTGAAGTGACCGGTTTCCGCAAGGTCTCGGATGCCGAGAAGGCCCACTACCACCATCTGCTGGACTCCCTGCGGCACCGCACCACCCAGCTCACCGAACCGCAGACCCTCACCATCGTCCACGCGCCCGCCGACCTGCTGTGGGCGGACTGGATCACCGAGCAGCTCCGCCCGCTCGGCATCGATGTCGTGGCACACCAGCCCACCGACGAGCCCGCCGCACCCCTGCCGGCCTCGGACTACATCCTGGCCCTGCTCTCCCCGCACCTGGAGGGAACGGCGGCCGGACAGCTGGTCCAGCGCCTCAACAGCGACCTGCCCACCGGCGACAAGCCCATCGATCAGCACGTGGTGCGCCTGCGTCTGGGCACGGGCCGCCTCACGACCTCCCACGACTGGCCCGGCACCGCCGACCTGGCGACCCCGACGGAGGAAGCGGCCCGGCGCATCCTGCTGGCCCGGTTCGGCCTGCGCACCGGGGACGAGCACCAGCCCGCCCCGCTGGCGGGACCGCGCTTCCCCGGCCGCAGCCCGCGGGTGTGGAACCTGTCCATGCCCAACGCCGAGTTCATCGGCCGCGACGCATTGTTGAGGGCCCTGAGCACCCAGTTCGTGTTCGGCTCCGCCACGCAGTGCCCGCCCCAGGTCCTGTACGGCATGAAGGGCGTCGGCAAGCGGCAGATCGCGCTGGCCTACGCACACCGCTACGCCTCCCAGTACGACCTCGTCTGGTGGATCCCCGCCTCACAGCCGGATCTGGCGCGTGAGTCCCTCGGCGAACTCGCCCGCGCCCTCAACCGCGCGGCGGCCGGCGCCCGCACCGGCGAGGAGCTGCCCGACCTGCTGGACGACCTGCGACAGCGCAGGCACGCACCGCGCTGGCTGCTGGTCTTCGACGGCGCGGAGAGCCAGGAGAGCATCGAGGCATTCATTCCCAGCGGCGGCACGGGCCACGTCCTGATCACCTCGGCCAGTCCCCGGTGGTCGCCCCAGTTCGCCACCACCCACCGCGTGGACGTCTTCACCCCCGAGGAAAGCCTGGCCCTGCTGTGCCGCAGGCTGCCGGGCGCGGGCGAGGAGGAACTGGCCCGGCTGGCCGACCGCGCCGGACACCTGCCCCTGGCCGAACAGTGGGCGGCCGCCTCCCTGCGCCGCTTCCCGCGCGCGGTCGACGACTACATCGCCGCGCTCGACGGCGGTGAGGCACTGCCTCACCAGGACGACCCCGACTCCGACTACTCCGCCTTCGCCCGCCTGCACCGCCAGGCCTTCGACGCCCTGCAGACCAGCTCTCCGGCGGCGGCCCGCATCCTGGAGCTGTGCGCCTTCCTGTCACCGGACGGCGTGGGGCTGAACGTCATCCTGTCCAAGGGCATGCTGGCCGTCCTCTCCGGCCTGGAGCCCGAGCTGAGCGACACCCTGGTACTTCAGAACCGGGTCAAGAGCCTGGACGACCACTCCCTGGGCGTCCTGGACTACCGCACCCGCACGCTCAAGGTGCACCGGATCGTGCAGGACCTGATCCGCGGCTGGATGCCGGAGGAGGACCGGGAGACACTGCGCGCCCAGGCCCAGGAAGTCCTCGCCGCCATGGTGCCCGAGGACCTGGACCGGCACGAGCCGAAGTACACCGAGGTCTTCGCCGAACTGGACCGGCACGTGCTGGCGTGCGGGGCGCCCGAGAGCGGCGCCGCGAAGGTGCACGGCTGGCTGGTCAGCCAGGTCTACCACCGCTGGACCTCGGGCCGCTGGACGGCCGCACGGGACCTCGGTGAACTCGTCCTGCGGCAGTGGCGATCCGCCCGGGGCCCGGACGACATCATGGTGCTGCGCATGGAGTCCCAGGTCGCGGCGGCCTACCGGCTGCTCGGCGCCTACTCCGACTCCCTGGCGCTGAGCCGGCACGCGGTCAACACCCAGCGCCGATTGCTCCCCGGCCGCCGGGGCCCCGAGCTCTACACACTGCTGGCCGCCCGCGGGTATGCCGCCGACCTGCGGGCCGACGGCGACTTCGGGCAGGCCTACGCGGAGGACCGGGAGACGTACTCGAAGCTGACGCGGCTCATCGGCAGTCCGCACAACGCGACCCTGTCGGCCGCGCACAACCTCGCCTGGTCCAAGTACTTCATTGAATCCGCCGAGGCGGCCGCACGCCAGCAGGAGTCCACCTACGACCTGCGCCGCCAGGTCATGCCCCAGGACGACCCCTGGACCTGGGTCGCCTATGGCGACCTGGGCACCTTCTACCGGGAGGCGGGCCAGCCGGAGGCCTCCGAGCAGTACCTGATGGAGGCCCGCAACCAGCTCAACGCCATCGAGGGAGAACGCTCCCCGCGCACCCTGGGCGTCGTGGCGAGCCTGGGCCTGACGATGATCCGCCTGGGCCAGGTGCAGCACGGACAGCCGCTGCTGCAGGACGCCCACGTCGGCTTCCGCAACCAGTGGGGCGAGAACCACCCCAGCACGATGGCCTGCCACACCGCCGTCGCCATCGGCCTGTACGCCGAGGGCCGGGCCACCGAGGCGGCGGAGTACATCAGGGAGGAACTCGACCGCTACGTAGCTGTGTTCGGCGACAACCACCCCTTCACCGGCATCTGCCGCAACAACCTCGCCCTGTACCTCCTGGGCCGCCCGGAGACCTACGAGGAGGCGGCCGAGCACGCCCGCAAGGCCGTCCGCCAGCTCCGGGAAGCCTTCGGCCGCCCCCACCGCTACACGCTGGTCGCCCGGATGAACCAGAACAACTGCCTTACCGCACTGGGGGAAAGCACCAGCGTCGAGTGCGCCACCGAGGACGAGGACATCTACGAAGGATGCCGGAAGGCATCGGCGTGGGGCGCCCGGCACCCGGTCACCCTGACCGCCATGGCCAACCTCCTGTCGTCCCGGCCGGAGGCACACCAGGAACTCAAACCGGTCCTCCAACGCCGCGTCAACGAGTACTTCCTGGAGGGCCACCCACTCGCCCAGGCACTGCTGGCCGCACCGTACCGCAGGACTGGAGCCGATCTGGAGGTGCAGAGTGTCTGATCCCACGCAAGCCCCCGACGAGGCCCCAGCGCGCTATCCCGACGGCGAGAACCCCCAGATCGTCGAACTCGGCGAGCGCCTTTCCCGGTTGCTGGACGTCGACGGACTGGCCCATCTGGCCCTCTACGACGGTGACATGGCCAAAGTGGTCCTTGACGCCGACCCGTGCGGCGAGAAGGACACCGAGGGCGTCTCCCGGGTCTCCCGCTTCCACGAACAGGCCGGACGCCACCTCTACTACATCCTCGAAGAGCTGGAACCGGACTTCGCCGAACTGCGCACCGGCGCGCTCATCCGCACGGTACTGCGGGTGCCCTCCGGCGCCGTCTACTACTACCTCGTGGAACCCGGGCTCCACCTGTACGGGGCCACCGCGGCCACCGCCCCCACCCCCAGCCGCATCGACGAACTCGACGCACTCATCGCCGACTGCGTCAACGATCTCAGAGCCGAAGCACGCTACAGCCGCCTCGACTACAACTCCTACCTGGGCGACAAGTCACACATCACGGCCCACACCGCGGACCCCACCCGCACAGGCGCCCCGGAGATGAACAGCGGCGGCGCCGGGGTGAGACTCAGCCAAAGCGCCCCCCGTTCGGTGGCCCTGCCGCTGCGAGCGGCCCTGGACCTGGACGGGCTGCACTACATCGCCTACTACGCCGGGGACGTGTGCAGCGCGGACCTGTTCCACCACGCGGCACTGCGGCGGTACTTCCTCGCCACGGACCCCCAGCGCCGCCGCGACAAGTACGGCCGCATGGGCCTGCTGCTGCCCGGCGTCGCCCGCCGGATGAACGCGTCGCTGGGAGCCATCCTCAACGGGGAGGTCCTCCAGATCGTGCTCGACGTCGAACAGGGCGCGGTGTACTACCACGCACTGCCCGGCCAGCGGTATCTGGTGGGGGTGACCCTCGACCAGTCACGGGTGGCCGCCGCGGACCACCGGCTGGCGCGATTAGGGCGCGAGCTGACGGATGGCTGAAGAGGGGGCGACGGCAGCCGACGCGCACGCCGGGAAGCGGCCTGCACCCAAAAGGGAGCCCGACAAGCCGCCTGCACCCGAAGGGGAGCCCGACAAGCCGTCCGCACTCGACGCGGACGCCGGGAGCCCGCCGACCGGCGGCCTGGGCACCCTCCTGCTCACCCTGGTCCTGCCCGCCCTCATCGCGGGCGCGGGCCTCCTGGCGGGCCACGTCTGGCCCATGGAGGCACGGGCCGACGGCACGGTCTACGGCTACCTGAGCGCCGCGCTCCTGGCCGTGGGCCTGTACGGCAGCGCGGGCGGCGTGGAACGGCCCGAGCACCGCGGCGACGTCTACCGCATCGTCGTGGCCATCACCTTCGGCGTCGGCGTCAAGGCCGCGCTGATCGCGGCGGCCCTGTGGCTGGCGTTCCGGAATCAGCCGGAGTACCTGGTGCTGGCGGTGGCGATGGCCCAGATCGACCCCTTGTCGGTGTCGGCGATGCTCGCATCCCGCGACATGTCGCCGCGCGCGAAGTCCCTCCTCGCGGCCTGGGCCAGCTTCGACGACCCGGTGACCACGGTGCTGGTGGTGATCCTGGGCTCGCTGGTCCTCACCGGCGCCGGGGGCATCTCCTCAGGTGCCACGACCTACGCTCAGACCCTCGTCGGCAACGCGGTGCTGCTGGTGGCGGCGGCCGGGATCTGGCTCCTCGCGCGCCAGCCGAGATCCCGGCGCGACGAGCCGGTCGGCACGCGGCGGACGGCGGTGCAGATCGCCGCGCTCCTGGCCCTGCTGACGGCGGCGACCTGGAACTTCTGGATGCTGGGCCTCGCGGTCTCGGCGCTGTTCTTCCGGCCGCGGCTCGGTCCCTGGCTGGGCCGGGCCACCAACGCGGCCCTGTGGGTGGCGACGTTCCTGCTGGGCATGCTGCTGGCCGCGGGCGCGAACTTCTCCGTCGGCATCGTCCTCGGCTGCGCCACCTTCGCCGCGCAGATCGCCGTAGGCGCCGTGGTCACCCTGGGCTTCTCCGCGCGCGACCGCACCTCGCTGTGCCTGAGCCAGCAGAACGGCATCACCGCCATCATCCTCGCGCTCCTCCTGGAGCCCCGCCTCCCGGAGGCGGTCGCCATCATCGCCCCCGCGATCCTGGTCGTGAACGTGCTGCATCTGGGCTCCAACGCAGCGCTGGCGCGGAGCCGTCTCCAGCGGACGCGAGGTTAGCGCTCCGCGCCGCTCCGCCGACCCGCCCGTCCCGCTCACCTCACGGAATGCGGGCGACAGCGCCCCAGCCCGCCCGGACGGTGGTGCGTTCCGTGGTGGATTCGGGCCGCCAGTTGGGCCAGGACACGAATCCGGGTTCGACCAGTTCAAGCCCCTCGAAGAACGCGACGGTCACCTCGGGCTCGCGGAAGATGTAGGGAATCGCGCCGGACCGGTTGTACTCCTCCTGCACCTCCCGGTGTTCCTCGTCCGCGGCCGTGGAATGGCTCAGGGCGAGGTGGCTCCCCGAGGGCAGACGTTCCACCAGGCGGCGTACGAGAGACAGGGCATCGTCCCAGTCCACGATGTGGCCCAGCACGTCGTTGATCACCAGGGCCACGGGTCGTGTCAGGTCCAGGGTTTCGGCCGCCCCCCGCAGGACCACGTCGGTGTCACGCATGTCCGCCAGCACATAGGCGGTTGCGCCCTCGGGGGTGCTGGTACGCATCGCGTTCACGTGCAGGAGAACGAGCGGGTCGTGGTCCACGTAGACCACCCGGGAGTCGGGGGCGATGCGCTGGGCGACCTCGTGGGTGTTGTTGGCCGTCGGTAATCCGGCTCCGAGGTCAAGGAACTGCCGAATTCCGGCGTCGCGCGCCAGATAGGTGACCGAGCGTCGCAGGAAGTCCCGTGATTCGCGCGCGAACTGCTCAATGAGGGGGTACTTGTCGCGGTAGGCGTCACCCGCCTGCTGATCCGCGGGAAAGTTGTCCTTGCCGCCCAACCAGTAGTTCCAGACCCGTGCGCTGTGGGCCACAGAGGTGTCGATGTCCGCAGGCAGCTTCATCGGTTCGGTCACAGCACTTCTTTCCTCGGTCCGATCTCGTACGCCATCCCAGACCTTGGCATACACGACGTCCCGAATCAGGGCATATCTCGGCCAGGAGCTATCCTGTGCTGCAACCGATGACCCGACTTCGAACCCAGCGGCTTTCCGGCTGAATCGGCCGCGTCGCACACGCAGAAAGCCCAGATCGTGGACTATCAGGCCGTTCTCGAAGAAGTCACCGCGTTCGCGCGGCCGCTGGTGGGCCGTGGTCAGGTGGCTCAGTACATCCCGGCGCTGGCGTGCGTGGACGCGGAACGTTTCGGTATCGCGGTCGCCGACGTGAACGGCGAGGTGCACGGAGTCGGCGACTGGCAGGAGCCGTTCTCGGTGCAGTCCATCTCGAAGGCCTTCAGCCTCGCGCTCGTCCTGGCGAAAGGCGGCGACCGCATCTGGGACCGGGTCGGCACGGAGCCGTCCGGCAATCCCTTCAACTCGCTCGTCCAGCTCGAATACGAGAACGGCATCCCGCGCAACCCTTTCATCAATGCCGGTGCGCTGGTCGTCACGGACCGGCTGCAAAGTCTGACCGGGGACGCGGGCACGACGATGCTGGAGTTCCTGCGCGCGGAGAGCGGCAATCCGGACGTCGCCTTCGACCCGGTGGTGGCGGCCTCCGAGGCCGAGCACGGTGACCGCAACGCGGCTCTCGCGCACTTCATGGCGAGCTACGGCAATCTCGACAATCCCGTGAACACGGTGCTTGAGCACTACTTCCGGCAGTGCGCGATCCGCATGAGCTGCCGCGACCTCGCCCTCGCGGGTGCTTTTCTGGCCCGGCACGGCCTGCGGGGCGACGGCACGCGCCTGCTGCCCGCGCGCGAGGCGAAGCAGGTCAACGCGGTCATGCTCACCTGCGGTACGTACGACGCCGCCGGCAGCTTCGCCTACCGAGTCGGCCTGCCGGGCAAGAGCGGCGTCGGAGGAGGCATCGTCGCGGTGATCCCCGGACGCTGCACGCTGTGCGTCTGGAGCCCGGGCCTGGATACGTACGGCAACTCCGTGGCGGGCGTGGCGGCGCTCGACCACTTCACCACGGTGACGGGATGGTCGGTCTTTTAGGACGCGAGCCGCGTCTGTTCGGCTTGGCGCCGCGGCGTCGGCGAGTTGGGCGTAGGTGTCGACGACGGGTAGGCAGCTGGCCAATCCGGCTCAGCCGGCCGCCCGCAGGGGGCATCCGGTGCCAACCCGTGCGTCGAGCTCGGCCCGCAGGGCGGCAAGCTGCGCCATACGCGCGTCGACAACCTCGATCTTCTTCTTGAACAGCGCGGACAACGCCTCGGCGGTGTCGGGCGCGTTCCGCAGTTCCTCGCCGGTCCGCGCGATCTCGGCCAGCGAGAAGCCGAGCGTCTGTGCGGTCCGGACGTACTGCAGCCAGGGCACCGCCTCCGGCGGGAAGTCGCGATAACCGTTGGCCAGACGTCGCCCCGTGACAAGACCGATCTTCTCGTAGAAACGGATGGTGTCCCTGGTCAGTCCCGCTTGCGCGGCCAGCTCCCCGATACGCACGACTCCCCCTGCACTGCGGACTTGACCTTGGACAGTACTCCACTGTTTACCGTCATGGCGTCCGTATAGGAGACCAGCAGGAGCCTCGCCGTGTTCCGTCATTTCGCCCCTTCCCACTCCGCCTATCTTCGCGTCGTACGCACAAGTGCCTGGTACGACCTCGTGGTCACAGCCGGTTTCGCCACGCCGTGGACCTACACCCTGGTGCACGACGCGCTGTCCAAGGCCGGTGACGCGCTCGGGCTGGGTGCCCTTCCCGCCCTCGACCCGATAGGGGTTCTCTACGCGAATCTGATGGGTTCAGTGGTGGTCGTCTGGGCGCTGCTCCGGATCATCAAGCCGCTGCCGGTGCACGGATTGTTCGACGGCATCGCGCGCACGCTTTTCGCCGCGTGGCAGGCGTACGCGCTGGCGCACGGTGCCCCGCGCTGGCTGTGGCTGTTCCTCGTCGCCGAGGTGGGGTTCGGCATCGTCCAGCTTGTGCCGTGGTGGCGGGCTCGACGCACCGACCTCATGGAGCACTCTGGCGGACAACCGCTCGGCGAGGCGGGCCGGTGAGACGGCTTGTTGCGCAGTGGCCGTCAGCCTTCCCGCGGAAGCGGCCCCGCCCCCGACGTGCGGGTCAGGCTCTCGCGCACCATGGTCAGTACCTCATCGTCCGTCAGGGCCAGGTCGCGTGCCTGGGTGATGAAGTCCTGGACCGCCTCCGTCAGTCGGGCCCGGCCCGCGGCGCCGGGCTCGGCGGTGACCACCGCACCCCGGCCGCGGCGCAGTTCGATCAGGCCCTCGTCCCGCAGGCGCTGGTAGCCGCGGAGGACGGTGTGCACGTTGACACCCAGGGAGTCGGCGACCTCGCGGGCCGGGGGCAGGCGTGTGCCCGGGGCGGCCGTGCCGTCGGCGATGGCTCCTCGTACGCAGGAGGCGMTCTGTTCGCCCAGGGGCAGCGGGGAGCCGGGGAGCACCCGGAAGAGCATGGTGTCTCACGCTCCCGCTGCCGGGCGGTTCGCGAGGCCGTTGAGCAGCGCGGCAGCGGTGGTCGAGTCGTCGACAGTGATCACGTACTCGCGTCCTCCTGCGGTGCTGACCGCGAGCGCCTCGCCCGAGCGAAGGACGACGCCTCGGCGGTTGGGTCGTATCCGGTATCCCCAGCCGCCGAAGTCGCCCAGGGCTTGGATCTGGACGCTGCCCGCGCTCGTCACCTTGTCGAGCGGCAGTGTCAGGCGGGGCCTGGGCAGCAGGGTCGAGGCCACCGTGACTCCGCGGCGGTCCACGGTGACCCGGACGCCGCCGAACGGTGCGCAGAGCAGGCCGAGCAGGAACGGCGGCAGGCCTGCCACGAGGGAGCCGAAGGACACGGCGGCCACCAGCCCGCCGACGGTGACGGCACCGGCCGCGAGCAGCACCGCCGGGGAGGTCATGGTGCGGCTCCACGCCGCCACTTCACCCTCGGCGAGCGGCAGGGCGGACACCGTCGGCGTGGCGGACGAACTCGCCGCCCGGCTCATCAGCCACCACGTCAGGGCGCCGGTGGCCAGGGCCGTGAGGAGCAGTACGGCGATGTGCCACATCGGCAGGTGTGCCGTGGCCGGGTCCTCGATGTCCGTGTTGACGAAGACGGTGAGGATCAGTGGATAGCCGAGGGTGACGGCCGTGCCGGTGCCGATGGCCGCGGTCACCCGCGCCTTCGCGGCGTCCTTGGTGGCGGCGGCCAGGAGCGTGAACAGCAGGCCGAGTCCCACGAGCAGGCCGCCGCCGGTCCACAGGGCGGTGGTCCGGTCCGTGAAGCCGTCCGCGCCGCCGTCGCCCGTGAAGTGGGTGGCGATGCGTTCGGGCAGGCGGTCGTAGCGCGTCAGGAAGAGGCCTACGAAGGTGGCTGTGGCGGCGGCGAACGGTATGGCCGTCAGGCCACTTCTGCGGATGGCGGTCATCTGACTCCCCCTGTGTCCTTTGCTCTGCCGTCCCTCGGGCATCGTTCTGGAGGAAGCCCGTCGGGCATTGTTCTAGTTGAAGTAGAACAATGCCACTGTACGGCAACACGGCGCGCGCACAAGACGGTTCGCCGGGTTCGGGGCGTCAAGGTGCCGGTGATGTCACCGCTTTGGGCGGGCGCGCGCCCAGGCGGTGCAGGGCCCGGCGCCCCCGGTCGGAGCGCAGGCACGCGCCGGTGAGGATCACGGCCGCCGCGGCGCCGTAGGCCCATGCCTGGAGGGGGAATCCGGGCAGCAGGCGGCCCGCCAGATAGAGGGCGGTACCTGCGAGGGTGAGAGTCAGCCACTCCCAGCGGCCGTCCATCGCCACCAGAGCCACCACAAGCAGCGAGTACCAGGGGTAGCTCGGCGAGAACAGCAGCAGAGCGGTGCCGGTGACCAGCAGGGCGCCGCGCCAGGGCCGGTCCTGGTCCCCGCGCCACCACACGTACACCGCGATGAGCGCGATCAGCGTGGCCGCCGTCGCGCCCGCGGCGGCGTCCGGCAGCACGAGCCGCAGCAGCGCGAAGCGGCGTACGTTGCCGGGCTCGTATCCCTCTTCGTGGAGGTAGCCCGGCAGATAGCCAAGCACTCCGGCGCCGGAGGCCAGGACGTAGGGCAGGTAGGCGAGCAGTACCGCCGCGCCGGCGGCCGTGGCCACGCGCAGGACGGGTCTGGTCCGGCGCCGCCCGGCCAGGGCGCCGGGAAGGACGAGGACCGGCAGGATCTTGACGGCGATCGCGGCGCCGATCAGCGCGCCCCGGCGGGTTCCGGCCGTGGCCGTGCCCAGGGCAAGGACGACGAGGAGCACCGCGAGGGTGTCGATGTGCGCGTTGTTGACGGCTTCCAGGGTGACCGCTGGGCACCAGGCCCACAGGGCGGCCCGCGCCGGGGCCCGCCGCGGGTCACCTCGGCGGCGCAGCACCCGCAGGAGGGCCACGGTCGTGCCGAACGCGAGGACGGCGCCGCCAATTTGAAGCGGCTTGTGGCGGCTGCCGGTCGGGGACAGGGTGTGGACGGCGAGGTACCAGCCCTCGGCGACGGGCGGATAGATGGTGGGGACGGAGGGCCGGTTGATACGGACGCAGACGCCCGAGGCGGTGCGCCTGAGAGCCCACCCCTCGCAGCTGGTACCGGTGGGGAAGAGCCAGTCGTCGCGCAGCCGGGAC
>NZ_JASKYR010001009.1:0-2091 GCF_041028215.1 Streptomyces flavofungini | reverse complement strand
GGAGGGACGWGWGCGWSGGGCGGGGCCGCCGCCGGTGCCGACGGCATCGAGGGCGGCCCCGCGTGACGCTCAGTGGCTCAACGCCTCGTCAGGAGATGCAGCCGGTCTTGCCGGTGGCGCTGATGCAGCCGCTCTTGGACGTGGCGCTGATGCAGCCGTCCTTCGCGGAGGCGGCGCCGCCCTGGGCCGAGTTGGCGGCGACCCACTTCTGCCAGACGGACTCTTCGGTCATGCGCTTGATGAGCTGCTCCATGGTGAAACCTCCATAGATATGAGCCGTAATCGATGGGTTTCTGGTGATCTGCCCATCGCCATCTGAAGGTAAAGAGGTGGTCAAGCATGTGTCAAGAGAGAGGAATTACCTCTTTACCTTCCGTATGCGGGCATGCCGAACCGCCGCGCGGCGAGCCACCGGAAGGGGGCTCGGGCGGGCGGTTCGGCGGGCCGCGTCAGGGCCGGGCGGAGGCCTGTGCGGGCACCTCGGCGGACTCCTCGGCCTCGGCCTCGGCCTCGGCCTCGGCACCGGTGTCGGCGCCTGTGTTGTCGGTGCCTGTGTCGGTGCCGGACGGCGGGCGGGTCCGCAACCGGACGGCCTCGGTGCCGCTGTCGTTGTGCCGCAGGGCCCAGTTCTCCAGCGTCGTGCGGCAGGCGTGGTCCAGGTGGCGCACCACGGTCAGGTCCAGCTCGATCGGCCGGTCCTTGGGCAGGGACTCCAGCGTCTCCAGGATGCGCGGCAGCCGCAGGAACGTGGCGTTGCCCGTGAGGGTCACGATCATGCGGCCGTCGGGGAGTTCGCGCACGTCGACCTGTACGTGCGAGGTCTCCCAGGCGGACTTGACCACCGCGAGGACCAGGCCGAGCACCACGCCCTCGAACATGTTGGTCACCACGATGGCGATCGCGGTGACGGCGAGGACGACGGCCTCGCCCCGGTGGGCGCGGGCGAGCGGGACGATCTCCTTGACGGGGATCAGCTTGCAGCCCGCGTGCACCAGGACACCGGCGAGCGCGGCCAGCGGGATGATGCCGAGCGCCGCGGGCACCAGGACGGCGAAGAGCAGCAGCCAGGCGCCGTGCAGGACGCGGGAGAGCGGGGTGCGGGCACCGGCCTGCACGTTGGCGGAGCTGCGCACGATGACCGCGGTCATCGGCAGCGCGCCGAGCACACCGCAGACGGTGTTGCCGACGCCCTGCGCGACCAGTTCCTTGTCGTAGTGCGTGCGCGGGCCGTCGTGCATGCGGTCCACCGCCGCCGCGCTGAACAGGGACTCGGCCGACGCGATCAGGGTGAAGGCGAGGACCGTGCCGAGCACCGCCACGCCGCCGAGACCGGCCAGGTCGCCGAGGCCGGGCGGCTGGATGGAGTCGATCAGGCCGCGCACCTCGACGTTGGCCACGTCCAGGCCGAAACCGGCCGCCGCGGCGGTGGCCAGCGCGACCGCCGCGAGCGGTGCGGGCACCACACGGGCGGCGGCGGGCAGCTTCGGCCACAGGACGAGGACGGCGATGGTTCCGGCGCCGAGGGCGGCGGCGGTCAGCGCGGCGGTGTCGCCGACGACGTCGACGAGGAGGCCGGGCAGCCCGGTTATCTTGTCGATCCCGGAACGCGGCTGCTGGGCCCCGGCCATGGTGTAGAGCTGGCCCAGGATCAGTACGAGACCGATTCCGGCCAGCATGCCCTGGACGACGGAGACGGATATCGCGCGGAACCACCGGCCGAAGCGCAGCAGGCCGAGGACGACCTGGAGCACGCCGGTGAGCAGCACGATGGCGCCGAGCATGCCGAGGCCGAACTCGCGCACCGCCTCGAAGACGAGCACGGTCAGCCCCGCGGCGGGGCCGCTCACCTGGAGGGCGCTGCCCGGCAGGAGGCCGACGACCAGACCGCCGACGATGCCGGTGACCAGGCCGAGTTCGGCGGGGACGCCGGAGGCGACGGCCACGCCCACACAGAGCGGCAGGGCGACGAGGAAGACGACGAGCGAGGCGAGGAAGTCCCGGCGCAGCGCGCCCGGTTCACGCAGCGCGCGGTAGGGAGTAAGGAAGGAGGACATCAGAGTGGGGGGTCCTGTCGTGGGAGCGGGCCGGGCT